>JBMTPW010000001.1:0-30270 GCA_049444115.1 Ilumatobacteraceae bacterium
CGAGTGGTTCGACGTTCCGATAGTTCTCCCGGCAAGAAAATGACCTGGGAAATCCCAATGGAACAGGTTTCATAGAGCAACTGCGGCTTGCGTCCGGTGTTCACAAGACGTATTCGCAGGTGTTCACCGATAGGAGCGGATGATGCGACGGCCAATCCGATCAACGAGTGCCCGATAGTGGACTTCCTTGTCGTCGATGACGTTGTGCAGGTGTCCGAAGAGCTCGAGCGTGATCGCCCCGATCAGATTCATCCAACCAGCGATACCAGCGAGCAGAAGTTCGTCGGAGACATCGAACTCAAGTCGTCGACGGAGATATTCGAGTTCCGATGCCAGTGCGTCATCTGGCTGCGGTCCAGGGCTCGGACCAGCTCCTGAGCGCTCGATGTCGACGAGCAATCGGATGAGAACGTTCGTGTAACGACTTGCTGGGCCGATTGTGTCGGTGGGGGCAACGTAGCCGGGTACAGGCGTTCCGAAAATGAGGCCGTAATCAGCCGGGTGCTCGATGGCCCACCTGCGAATCCCGAAGGCCACGGCACGCCAGCGACCAACGAGGTCGTCACGGGGAACTGCTGCGTCGGCGACTTCGACGGCTCGTCCGACATCGTCGTAACTATCGATGATGAGTTCGGTGAGGAGTTGATCACGGCTCGGGAAGTAGCGGTAGATCGCCGAACTCACCATTCCGAGATCCCTGGCGATCGCGCGCAGGGACAGGTTCGGTGCACCGTCGCGTGAGATCTGTTCCCTGGCGAGTCGTTTGATTTCGGTGACCAACTCGGCGCGAAGTCGGGCCCGGATTCCAGTTCCCGTTGTCATGCGTCCAGCGTATTGGCTGTCCGTGAGAAACGAGAGCACCGCTCTTGACTCGGACCTGTGCTCTCTGTAGTGTGAGCAGTGCTCTCGGTTTGAGGGTCGAACTGTCAGGAGGCATCGTGCAGCACCATCTCGTACTCGGAGCCGGGCCGATTGGTTCCGGAATCTCTCGGCGACTCGCCGAGCAGGGAAAGCCGGTCACCATCGCAACCCGATCGGGCAACGGGCCCGACCATCCTCTCGTGTCGAAGGTTCGACTTGATGCAACCGACTCGGAACAATTGACGGCCCTCGCTCACGGGGCGGCCGTCATTTTCAACTGTGTCAATCCTCCGTATCACCGCTGGGGGTCCGACTGGCCGCCGTTGCACCAGTCGATCATGACGGCGGCCGAACGCACCGGTGCTGTCGTGGTGATGACCGACAACCTCTATTGCTTCGGGCCCAGCTCCTCGATGCCGATGCGGGAAGGCGATCCGATGACAGCCACCGGCGTCAAGGGAGGTATGCGCCGACGCATGACCGAAGAACTCCTGGCTGCCCACGCTGCTGGTCGACTACGCGCCACGCTTGCTCGGGCCAGCGACTTCTATGGACCCGATGTCGTCTACGGAGGTTGGGAGCGGGTCATTCCGCGGGTGCTCGCCGGCAAGAAGGTGTCAGTCCTCGGCCGACTCGATACGCCGCACAGTTTCACCTATGTTCCTGATGTCGTCACCACGATGGTTGCCATCGCCACCGATGAACGTGCCTGGGGGCGGCCGTGGCACGTGCCCAGTGCTCCTGCGGTCAGCCAGGGTGACGTCGTGCAGCTCTTCGCTGCGGCCGCTGGTACCACTGTGCAGATGAGCTCTGTGCCGAGTCTGGCTCTCACATTGGGCGGACTGTTCAACCCAACCTTGAAATCCGTGAAAGAGGTCCTCTACCAGCGCGACAAGCCTTGGGTCGTCGACGCCTCGCTCACCGAGAAGACATTCGGCCTGGCGGCCACACCACTGGCCGAAGGAGCTGCGGCGACGGTGGCATGGTGGACGAGTCGTTCGAAATCGGCCTGATCGATCCGATGCTCCGTAGATCAGCCAGCTCTACTGCATGGTGACTGAGGCCAATCAAGGGAGAAACAACGGGAAATGGCGCCAATCCGGCGAGGACAGGCGCCCGTTTGGCGACATGTGGACACACGTTCTGCCACTCAGCTTTCGTCGGGCGAAACTCCACCGATCAGACCGTTGATTCCGTCCTCGTCTTCACGAATGAAGAATGGGTTGCCTTCTGGCCACAACATGTGCTCTCGCATCTCGAGTGGACGTTCAGCTGTTCCGTGAAGAGTCGCACCAAAGGCATCTGGAACGACATGCCTGGCCGAACTACAGAGGCTCGATGAGACCAGCAGAGGCCTGGTGGCTGACCTGGAGCGGGCCAAGAACTCGGTTGGCTCGACTTAGTTTTGTCGACTGAAAAAACTATTATCGGGGCGTGGCCGGGAAATCCACGCAACAACGAGAACGGCGCGAGAGTTCGGAGAAGGTGCTTCAGCGCATCCTCGACAGTGCGGCGACCCAGTTTGCAGCACTCGGTTTCGAGGGTGCTTCGACACGGGTGATTGCGGAACATGCAGGTGTGCACCAGGCACAGATCGGGTATCACGTCGGATCGAAAGATGAACTGTGGCGCGCCACCGTGGACCTGCTGTTCGCTCGCCTTCGATCACAGCTGGACAACGCATTGCCGCAGAAGCTCGACGAGCCCGTGTCAGACCCCGTTCGGGTGTTCGAAGACCTGATTCGTCTCCACGTGGGACACACCGCCAACCATCCGGAACTGAGCCGCATCATGTTGATGGAGTCGGCGAGGAGATCCGAGCGGGTGGTCTGGCTGTTGAAGCAACACGTTCGACCAGCCCTCGCCGCGCTCGAACTCGTCTGGGCCGAGGTGAGGGCTGTCGGCGGAGGCCGAGATGTCTCGGCCGAAGAGGTGTTCATGATGATGATCAGCCTCGCACCGACACCGTTCGCACAGGCAGGCCTGATGCGCTCGTTGTTGGGCAACGAACGGTGCGCACCCGAACGACATGCAGAAGCGATGATCGAATGGATCCTACGATGACGGACAAGACAACCATCCGGGCCACGGTCGGCAACGACCACACCGAGATCTATGTACTTCCTACCGACGTCGTCGTCGAGCGCGATGTGATGATTCCCACCGCTCAGGGGCCACGTCTCGCAGCCAACGTGTTTCGTCCACTGTCAGGTGGACCATGGCCGGTGATCATGTGCTGCACCACCTACGGCAAAGACCTGCACCCTCTGGACTACACGCTCACCGGTCGTGGTCCGGCGAATCGCTCGATCGGTCTCGACATGGGTGACATGCGTGTCAGCGAGGCGACACCGTTCGAAGCCGCGGATCCCGGCTACTGGGTTCCTCACGGCTTCGTCGTCGTTCATGTCGATGCCCTGGGGTCGGGGAAGTCCGAAGGCGGGCCAGCTCTGGGACTTGGCGATGAAGTAGTCGCTGCGTTCTGTGATGCGATCGGTTGGGCAGCCGACCAGGAGTGGAGCACGGGTAAGGTCGGCCTGAACGGAGTGTCCTATCTCGCTGCGGTGCAGTGGAGGATCGCCGCTCGCCGCCCTCGCGGATTGACGGCAATCGTTCCGTGGGAGGGATTCACCGATGTGCTCGCGGACGTGGTGAGCCACGGAGGCATTCCTGAGACGGCGTTCTTCCCATGGTGGATGTCAGGAGAGAAGAGCGCATCGCCGGCCGATGACGGTGGCCCCTTTTTCGTCTGCGAGAAGCCGACCGTGGGTCCTGGGCCACTGGCTGTTTTCGAGGGTCTTCCACTCGGATTGACACCGAATCGAAGCGATTTTCCAGTACCGGTCACCGACTTCGGGGCGATCGAGGTACCGATACTCGTTTGCGGGTCGTGGTCGGCACAAGGTCTGCATTCGCGAGGAGCCCTGAAAGGGTTTGCTGCAGCGGCATCGAAGCACAAGCACCTGTATACGCACGGTCGCCATGAGTGGACGGTGTCGAACAGCATCGACGCTCTGAACTATCAGCGAGCCTTCTACGAGCGATATCTTCTCGGGCGCGATGTGACGGTCCCCAGAGTCAGACTCGAAGTGCGCCGTTCGTTGGAGGAGTACGAGGCTCGCTTCGAGGATGATTTCCCCCCGAAGACTGCGAAGGTTGCGGAGTGGTATCTCGACTCCGCAAGTCGCTCTCTGGTGCCCGAGCCGATCGCAGCAGGCTCATCGGCGTCCTATGAAAGCCAGTCGGCCGATGATCGCCTCGTCTTCCGTCACCGTTTCGCCGAGGACACGGAGATCTCGGGACCGATGGCACTGCGTTGCTTCATGTCGACCAGTGCCGGATTCGATCTCGACCTGTTCGTCGGTGTTCGGAAGATCGACGAACGGGGAAGCGAGGTCCGGTTCTGGAATCGCTTGTCGCGGAGTGACATCGTGACTCGTGGCTGGCTGCGCGCATCACGACGTCCGGATCCACCAACGGTGGTCAGTTCGCTCGTGCCCGTTGCCGACTATGACCGCGAACGTCCAGTGGTACCGGGCGAGGTGGTCGAACTCAATGTCGAGATCCTGCCGTCGAGCACGTCCTTCGAGGCCGGATCGTCGCTGGTGCTCGAACTTCGTGGTCGTGACATCACCGAACTCCCGAACTTCCAGCACCACCGCATCTTCAATTGCGGACGGCACACGCTCTTCACGGGTGGAGAGTTTCCCTCGAGACTCCTCGTTCCGGTGGTTCGCCGCAGTTGAGGCGGGCACGCGTAGCGACTTGATCGGCATCGAACCGATCACGTCGGTGGGGGGCGCGAGGGGCAGAGAATTGCAGCGAGATCGAGGAAGCATGACACTCGATGAACGCTTCAGAGGAGGTGCCGGGTGCGACTTCAGCATATGGTTGCCGTATGACATCGTTGACCCCATTGCCCGAAGACCTCGAAGACGTCCTGTCGAAGCATGCCGATGTCGAGTTCACAGCGGAGGGCCGTCCCGCCCGGATGGAAATGGTGAGAGCCGAGAATCTCGTCGCAGCGAAATATTGGGGTCGATTTCAGCTCAGGATTGTCGCCACTTTTCTTGTGTTCGCCGTGTGCTGGGTTCTCGTCCTCGTGCTCGGAATCTCGGGTGTGCTGCCTTTGTGGCTCGGTTTGATCCTCAACACAGTGTTTGCTTCCACCTTCTATATGCCGATGCACGAGGCAACGCACAAGAACATCAGGGGAAAGAGTTCACGTGGACACTTCGCGGAGGAGGTCATCGGGCGTCTCTCATCCATTCCGACAGGAATCGAATTCACGTCGCACAGGGCCGGCCACATGCGCCATCACGCTCACACGAATGACCCGATCCGCGACCCCGATCACTTCACCGAGGGGCGGTTGGCGGAGCTCCCGCTGAAGTTCTACGGAATGACCATGCTCTACGCCTTTCTTCCAATGTTTGCTCTTGTCAAGCCTCTACGAGTCCTTCTGCCGAAGTCTCTCCGCGCCAAGTTGACCGATCGTGAGGGTTCGAAGGCAGAAGGGAAAGCTCAGATCCGGTACTGGTTGCTGTCCACCGGAGTTCTTGTGGCGTGTGTGTCGACCGGTCATGGTCTGGAAGCGCTGTGCCTATGGTGGTTGCCGGCCCGCTTGCAACTGTGTTGGCTGATGTTCATTTTTGCCTGGTTCCCCCACCACCCGGCGAAAGAAACGAGCCGCTATCGACACACCCGGGTGGCTGTGTTTCGGGGTTCAGGTCTCCTCATTCGTGGCCACGATTACCATGCAATCCATCATCTCTACCCACGGGTGCCTCACTATCTACTCAAGAAGGTTTGGAACGAGTTGGCCGATGATCTGGTGTCGCGGGGCGTGCGGGCAGAGGGCCGAGCGCCCAATTCGATGGGTCCTGTCGTGTGGTGAAGTCGTCGGGGCGGTGACGACTGCGAATCGAGTTGCATACGTCGATGGTGGCGATGAGTCGCACAAGTCAGCGAGGCCAGCCGGAGAGAAATCCGTGACCTCTTGCGCTCACGACGATCAGCTCATTCCTCGATCACCGACAGGAATGCATCGGCAAAAGTCGCGGGCGAAGAAGTATCTACGTCGAGAAACAATGCAGGCTCGACCAGTTCGAGTTCCATCACGATCGGCCCTCGGTCCGTGGAGACCAAGTCGACGCGTGCATACGTCACAGTCGAGGGCGTGACGTCGAGTGCTGCCAGCGCAATTGCAATCTCATCCGCCGTGGCGCGGTGAAGGTGGACACTTCCTCCGTGATGGTCTTGAACTCTGTACTCGCCCGGTGACGGGATCTTCTGTACGGCGTGGCTCAACTGGCCACGGGCGAACATCAAAGAGGTCTCGCCAGACTCGAGTACGGAAGGTACGAATGGCTGTACGAGAACGTCCCCTGCAGCAGCGAGCTCGATGATGTGGGCTGCAGTCTGCGGATCGTTCGCATAGGCTCGTAGCGCGCCGATGGCACCGATCGACACCGCTGGTTTGACGACGACTTCGGCCTCGGTTGGCAACTGGTCGGGCGAGACGGAATCGGTTCCCTTCGGCAGCACTTGGGTGGGCACGACGGGGACGCCTGCCGCAGCAAGGTCGAGGAGATACGACTTGTGCGTGTTCCATCTCAAGACCTTTGCCGGGTTCACCAAATTCGTGACCGAGTCGACGTACTCCGCCCATTGAAGGAACTCGTCGAGTCGCTGGAAGTAGTCCCAGGGCGTTCGAATCACCACCAGGTCGGATGACGTCCAATCAAAAGCCGCGTCCCACGGCACCAATGTCGCGCTGACATCCCGTCGCCGGAAGGCCTCGAGAAGCAGGTGAGACTCGAGATCGGGCTTCGGGAGAGAGGTAGCCGTGACGAGTGCAATGCTGGCCATCTGGTACACGACCCTAGTAGAGGGCGACAAATCCTGAAGAGACGCATTGAATGTTGATGCACATCCGAGTTGCGGACGCCCTGGTCAGTCTCCACCGGCAGCAGAGGACGTGAAGCTCACGAATACCGACTCCTCATTCGTGACCACTCCGAACATGCGCGGGTAACCACTCGGAGGTTCGCCAAAAGACGTTTCCCAGATGACGGACCCGCCTGTTGTATCGATGACCTGTAAATCGAACCACAGGGCGAAGAGCCGTCCCTGTGCCACGTGCCATGGCCAGCTGTACCCTCTGGCGTCGATCTTCCACAGTTCTTCACCGTTGGCCACCTTGTACGCCACGATTGATGCACTCGCCGTCTCCCCGTCCAGGTCGAATGCCCGAACGAAGACTGCTTCGCCATCGGTCGCCCACACGTCGTCGTACACCGGATTCCCGATGACTCGCCACATCTCTGTTCCGGAGATTGCGTCGACGCCGACCAATGGATCGTCCTGCCCGCCTCTCACTCGAATCGTGGAGGTCGCCGGAGGGTCGCGTCGTATCCGGTCGGCATCAGTCGGCAGATCCTCCGAAAAGGCGCTGTCCCTTCTTTCGAGAACGGTTCCGGTCCTGGCCTCGACACGAATGGTTCGTGGAGGGTAGGGGATTTCGACCCACACGTCGTCAGCCGTGGCCGCCACGGCGATGTGCATATCGGAACTGGTGTCACAGACGACCCACTGAAACGTTCCGTCCTTCGTGGCATAGGAGGCGAGAATCGGGAACTCGCCTGCGGGGCACATGTCGACAGGAGCGGGTCCATGGTCGGCGGAATCGTCTCCGCCGCTCTCCGGTGAACTCTGAGATCCACACCCAATCAGCCAGACGGACGTCATTGTGAGCAAGAAGAAGGGTCGTAATGCTTTCATCGACCAATGTCCTTGCATCTCCGAGTACGGCATTCGAGCTCTATCGAGGATCCTCTACCAAACGCGAAGCGCGGCTGATCTTTCGTCGAGCCATGACATAGACGACTCCGACCAAGAGCGCATCGACTCCAAAGGTGGCCCAAGCCATGGTTGCAGCCCGGGTGGTCATGACGACTTCAGCAGCATCGCGGGTCACCGAACTGAGGGCGAACAGGAGAACGAGGGAAGTGGCGATCAAGGCGAACTTTGCTTGTTTGTATCCGTGAACGTTGGCTCGAGTTGCATACCAGACTCCAAGTGATGCCACGACAACGAGCAATGAGTACGCCGGCAGATTCCTCAATACGCCCTGCCAGCCTTGTACGAGGTCGCTCTCGTCGGCTCCGGGTGACGCGGTGCCGACAACGAGCGACCAGATCCCGTTCAGAATCAATGCGACGAAAGTTCCGAAGAAGAACAGCCAAGCAAATTTGATCTCTCTACTGCCAGCGGCGTAGCCAGATGGATTCGTCATCGACATGGTTACCTCCTATGCGGTGGATGGTATCTCGCGGTTCATCTGCGTGATTCGTGCTCGACATTGGATCGGGACTTCCGTACCGGCCTCATGAGAATGGTGCTCCGGATCTGTGTGACCCCTGTGCGGAACCTCCGACTCTCATCAAGGTGATGTGAATTCGCTGTTGCTCTAGCATCGAAACAGTGAGTGCCATCTCCGTCGCCGACGCCATTGATCGCTGGTCCGAGATCGATCGTCCCGAATCGAGCATCGGTCTTCGCTCGATCATCGCTCTGGATCCCGACGCCGAAGATCGCACCAATCGAGTGAGCGGAGGGGACGGCCCCTTGACCGGCGTGCCGGTGGTGTTGAAGGACAACATCGAGGCCGATGGTCTGCCTTGTACCGCAGGTTCGTTGGCATTGCGAGAAGTACCAATAGGTGCCGACTCACCGGTGGCGGATCGGCTCCGCCGGGCCGGAGCGGTCATCATCGGTGCGGCCAATCTCTCGGAATGGGCCAACATTCGCAGTACGCGGTCCAGCAGCGGTTGGTCGGCCGTGGGTGGATTGGTGGGAAACCCCTGGGCGCTCGATCGCAGTGCGGGTGGCTCGTCATCGGGCAGCGGTGCCGCCGTCGCCGCCGGCATCGTGTCCATGGCCGTGGGCACCGAGACGGATGGGTCCATCACCTGTCCGGCGGCGCTGAATGGCGTGGTCGGTATCAAGCCCACCGTGGGTCTCGTACCCACTGACGGGATCGTTCCGGTGAGTGCCAGTCAGGACACCCCTGGTCCGTTGGCGCGCACCGTCGACGAGGCGGCGCTCATGTTGGCGGTGCTGTCCGACGATCCGGGGCTCGTGACCAGAAGCCGAAGCAATGATGTGTCGTCGCTGAAGATCGGAGTCGTCGACGCCTGGCGGACGGGCCACTCCGCCACGGACGCGTTGTTCGACGACCTGCTCGGACTGCTGGCGTCCGATCTTTTCAATCTTTCGCCATCGAAGATGGTGGCCACACCCGAGGATGTGCAGGCCGACGAGTTCACGGTGCTGGTGCACGAACTGCGCTCCGACCTCGATGCATATCTGGCCCGTCGAGTTGGGCACGGTGGGCCACGTTCCCTGATCGAAGTCGTCGCCTTCAATCGTGACAATGCGTCCGTTGAACTGGCGCACTTTGGGCAGGAGATCTTCGAGATGGCGGCAGCATCGTCTGGCCGTGAAGCCCCCGAGTATCGAGCCGCCAGAGCGCGCAATCTCGAGTGGGTGCGAAACCACCTTCTCGTGGCTCTCGCCCAGCACGAGGTGCTGATTGCTCCGGCCTACATGCCTGCGTGGAAGACCGATTTCGTGCTCGGGCATCCTCCAGCCGGGGGAGCAGTGACCACACCCGCAGCAATTGCCGGTTTGCCGACCGTCACGATTCCGATGGGTCTCGTCGCTGGTCTTCCGGTCGCATTATCACTCGTGGGTGGTGCGCGGTCCGAAGCGCAGTTGATCGCCGTCGCTCGTGCGATCGAGAACGAACTCGGCTTGGTCGACGACCCGCAGTGGGGGCCGCAGTTCATCGCTCCGACGCGAGGCTGATCGGACGTTCAAAGAGGCCCGGAACGATTGGTCGATTCCTGGGTCAGCGCAGGAATGGACGGAGTTCGATGCGCCGATTGCACGCCAGGGATGCTTCCGCCGCAAGGGCCTCAGCGGTGGTGCGATCCGGTACTTCGATCACCCAGAAGCCGGCCATGTACGCATCGGTCTCCACTGCTGGACCCGACGAGACCTGGCCCGACCCTTGGCGATTGTCGAACACCGTGGCCTCATTGGGTGCAGCCACCCCGGCAGCAATGATGCGTTGTCCGGCTGCTTCGATCTTGACGTTGAAGGCATCAACTGCACCAGGCGCCTCGGGGCGACCGGGATCAGTCGTACTGTCGATGACTGCCATCAGAAAACGCATGTCGTCAGAGTAGTGATGGATTCTCTGACGAAATGTCCACGCGGATGGCCAACATGAATGTCGCTGCTCTGGTCGAGGATGTGCAAAACGCAGTAGCGGTTCGAGCTCACACGCGAAACGAGACCGTCCGGGTGATCGCTGACTTCGTGGAGCAGGCCCGTCGAACCCCGGTGCCAGGGTCGTGGATCCAACATCACGACGATCAACGCGCCAACGATTCGCACGACTGGCAGACGTCATCGATCATCGAACCTCCCGACACCCATTGGCATGGGCATGCGGTTCCGGACCGGGCCGCCCGATGGTTCGCATAGGAGAGAGTTTCCTCTGCCCACTTCGGCCCGGCGAAGGACTCCCAGTCGTTTCGGGGCTGGCCGGTGATGGCATCGACGAGCAGGAACCAATTGACCATGGTGAGCAGGCCACCGGGTCGAAGCAAGCCGAGCATGGTCTCGAGATGATCCGGCCGTTGTGCGAACCACGCATCGTCGTGGACCACATCGAAAGGTCCTGCGATTGAATCGAGCACGTTGCGAACTCGTCCGGTCACGAATCGGACGGAGTCACCGAATCCCTGTTCCTTAGCCGTGTTCGCGTTGGTGGGTTTCACTGGCGAGACGGACGGTCTCGAACGGATCTCCGCCCACGAGTTGCGCGAGTTCGATTGCGACATCATCCAGGTTCATGATTCGAGCACCCGGGCCGGGTTGCCCACCACCGTGGTGTGGGGAGCGACATCTTTGGTGATGACGGCTCCCATCCCCACGATTGCACCTTCACCGATCACCAGAGGCCTACCGGGGCTGCCCTGACGAATCACGGCACCGGTGCCGATGTAGGCGTGGTCCCCAATGCGGACGTTGCCGTTGCAGGAGACCCTCGGAGCGAAGGTCACGAAGTCACCGATCACACAATCGTGTTCGACATAGGAATACATGTGACAGTGGAAGAAGCGTCCGATGCGGACGTTCGTGGTCACCGTGGACAAGTGTCCGAAGATCGCACCCTCGCCGATGGCATTCGCATCACCGATGGCTGCTGTTCGAGAACTGATCTGCATCGGACGAGCATCGTGGGCGAGCAGTTCGGCAACGATCTCCTCCCTGATACGCGAATCCGCGATGGCCACGTTGAAGAGGTGTTCTGGTGCCGGTGTTCCGATGAATTGCGCTGGTGTCGTGCAAGGCAGACCATTGACTCGCTCCGACGCGGGGCTCGTCTCCAAGAACGTGACGGAGAAAGATCCATCGCCGTACTGGGAGGAGAGTTGATCGAGGGCCCAGGGCATGGCAGTCCGACCGAATCCTCCGGCCCCGACCAGGCCGAAGAGAACCCCTGAATCAGATGTGGATATCCCCATGGCGTCCCTCCGAGCCTGCTCAACGGTACCGGCTGTCGGCAGCGGGGACCCTCGATTGCACCCTTCGGTAGTGACCTGTGTCCATGTCGGCCGGGAGGTCCGGTTCGGATGGGTCGGATTCGGGGCGCGGTGGCAGACTGGCGCCATGAGCGCTACCACCACTGACGATGTCCTATCGCCTGAGGAGGCCGAAGCCTTCCGCCTGAAGGTTCGGGCATTTCTCGAAGAGCACGCCACCGGCGTGGATCGGGGGGCGGCTTCGACCATCGAAACCGGGAAGAAGTTCCAGCAGTCGTTGACGGCCGCGGGACTCGCAGGACTCGTCTATCCGAAGGAGTACGGGGGTGCCGGACTCACTCGCGCCCATGATCGGATCTATCGCGAGGAATACGCGAAGTTTCCCGACATGACCTTCGAATTGACCATCAGCCACGGCATGTGCCTGCCGGTCCTGAACCAGTTCGGAACCGAAGAGCACAAGAAGCAGTTCATGCCCGACAACATCGCAGCGCGAACGATGTGGTGCCAACTGTTCTCCGAACCCGGAGCCGGATCGGATGTCGCCAGTCTGCAGACGAAAGCCGAACTGGACGGCGACGAGTGGGTGTTGAACGGCCAGAAGGTGTGGACGACCCTGGCGCATGTTTGCGACTACGGCGTGATCATTGCCCGTACCAACCCGGATGCGCCCAAACATGCCGGCATCTCGATGTTCATCATGGACATGAAGGCTCCTGGTGTGGAAATCCGTCCGATCCACCAGATCGATGGCGGCCGTCATTTCAATGAGGTCTTCCTCACCGATGTGCGGATCCCGAAATCGTGGCTCTTGGGCGAACTGAACAATGGATGGAATCAGGCCACCGCCATGCTCATGTTCGAGCGCGTGGCCATCGGTACCGGATCCTCGAGTGGCGTGACTCATACACTCGCCGATCGACTCATCGATGTGGCCAAGAACAATGGCAAGCTGCACGATCCCGTCATCCGCCAGGAACTGATGAAGCTCTACAGCGAAGAGACGGCGAAGTCGTTGGTGTCCATGCGCACTCGAGCGGAAATGAAGGCCGGACGCGTTCCTGGTCCGGGTGGATCGCTGGGCAAGTTGCACGGAGCCAAGATCGCCAAGTTCAGCCGCACCTTGATCAATCGCCTGGTCGGTCCCGACTGCGACGCGTGGGAGGACACAGGACGCGGAGAGAACTGGGCCCGATACATCCTGACCAGCTTTCAGTCCAGCATCGCCGGAGGAACCGATGAGATCCAGCGGAACATCATCGGTGACCGCGTGCTCGGCCTGCCCCGCGAGCCCATGGTCGACAAGGATCTCCCTTTCAAGGATCTGAAGGTCGGGACACAGCGCTGACCACCGGCGCGACTCGGACATGCCCATGAAACTCGACCAAATCTGGGTGTATCCGGTGAAGTCGATGGAGGGCGACACCGTCGACTCGGGTGACATGGACGCCTTCGGCATCGTCGGAGACCGCATGTGGGCGGTGCGCGATTTGGAGAACGGTGGTATCCGTGGGGCCAAGAAGCTCGGCGCCTTGATGCAATTGTCGGCTCGGTATACCGGGCGGTTGGATGAGCAAGGGCGCCGGATCGTCGAGATCACCTTGCCAGATGGCCAGGTGGTCACCTCCGGAGACCCGGCGGTGGACGAGATGGTGAGTGCGTTCGTCGGCACACCGGTCCGCCTCGAACATCTGCAACCCGCCGACGACCTGGATCACTATCGACGGGGCGCGCCGGGGTCCGAGGACATGCTGACCGAACTGCGCGCCGTATTCGGGCGGGACGAATCCGAGCCACTGCCGGATTTCTCAGTCTTTCCCACCGAGGTCATCGAATTCGAGTCGCCGCCGGGGACCTATTACGACTGCTGGCCGCTGATGGTGATGACCACCTCGGCCCTGCGCGCCGTGCGCGATGCCGTGCCCTCATCGGTCGTGGACGTACGACGTTTCCGTCCAAGTCTGGTCATCGACGTACCGGAGGTCGTGGGACATCCTGAATTCGGCTGGGCGAACAAGCGGGCCACGCTTGGGAGTTGCGAGATCGAATTCCTGTCCCCGTGTCCGCGTTGCGTCATGGTGACCCGCCGGGTGAACTCGGATGTGCCGGACGATCGGGACATTCTGCGCCACATCGTGCGCGACCTCGACCAGAACTTGGGCATTTATGGCCGGATCACCAAACCGGGTCGGGTGAACGTCGGTGATGAACTGATCATCCGGGACTGAATCGCTTCACGGGTCACGCAAAGGGCGTGGTTTCGATGTGGCATCACCAGCATCTCCGCCGAAGGACGAAGAGGATTGACGTTCGTTGAGCACGGCGAAGGGATCTCGCACATCGTCCACGTAACCGAGTGCATACGCGCCGAGCGAGTAGCCGGCGAGACGCTGCACGTGTTCGGGAAGTCGGCGCGCCCTCTCGGGTGGACACGACAGGTACTGGTTCTCCTCCTGGCGTAACCACCCCAGGATGTAGTCCACGTTCAAGCCACGGCGAGTCATGGAAGAGTTGTTGGCTCCACCGCCGTGAATGGTGCGCCCGGTGTAGACGACCACCGACCCCTTGGGCATGACCGCCCCGACGGTGCGGTCCACGGCAGCGGTCTCCGAAGCGGGAGCGGTCAAGCTGTTCGGAAGAAGGCGCGTAGCTCCGTTCTCTTCGGTGAAGTCGTCGAGAGCCCAGATGGTGGAGAGTTCCACGTCGATGGTCGGATCGAAGGGAAAGAAGTCGAAACACCATTGGTCCCGGTGCAATGGCTGGGCTGGAGATCCGGGTCCGATGGCGATGATCTGGGTCAGGTGCAACTGCACACTGGACTTGCCGGACCACAGGATTCGATCCGCGAGGTCCAGGATCAGTGGATGGGCGATCATGTCGATGCTGGTATCCGAGCGCGCCAGCAGTCCGCCGGTTCGGGTGGTGTTTCGTCCAGTGAAGTCGTCGCCACCGACGGGAGTGGCGTCGATGTAGGGCGCCATCTCGTTCAGCATGCGATCGATGGTGTCCACGTCCACTAGTCGCTCGATGATGGCGCAACCGACATCGGCGACTGCTGCGGCGATGTCGACTGAAGAACTCGACCGGTCGAATCGGGGAATGGTGGTCGGTGCCATCGGGTCTCCTCAGTGTCGAATGGTCAGGGCATGATCAGAACGGGTTTGATGACTGCGCCACTGGCGCTGGCGGCCTCGGCCTCGTTGATCCGGTCCAAGGGGAACTCGGTGATCAGCTCGTGGAAAGGAAATTCGCCGCGAGCATTCAGAGCAGCAAGTTGGGGAATGAATTCCCGGGGAATCGAATCACCTTCCATGACCCCGGTGATGGTGCGTCCGCTGATCATGGAGAGGAAATCGACCGAGAGATCCCCGAAGCCCACACCAGCCAACGCAATGGTGCCGGTGACGTTGAGAGCGGCGTGGCTGGCCCGCACCACGGCAGCATTGCCAGTGGTGTCGAATGCGTAATCGCTGCCGTGGCCGGTGATGTCCCGGATTGCTCCGGTGATGTCGTCGGTCGGGCCGGACGAGGCGATGACATGAGTGGCCCCGAACTTCGTGGCGAGATCCAATCGGCTGGCGTGTCGGTCCACGGCGATGATGGTCGAGGCCTTGGCCACCTTGGCAGCCATGACCGCGCTCAAACCGAGCGCACCGGCTCCGGTGATGACCACGCTGGATCCTGCCTCGACGGCGAGGGTGTTCAAGATGGCTCCTGCCCCGGTCTGGATACCGCATCCGAGTGGTCCCAGGATCCTCAGGTCGTAGGAGGGATCGATGGGAACCACCGATGTCTCGGCTACTACGGCCCGTGACGAGAACGACGACTGCCCGAAGTAGTGCGAACCGACCCGTGATCCATCGGCCGCTGTGAGTGACGAGGTTCCGTCCGGTCGTCCGCCGGACATGTTGTGGAGACTGAAGTCGAAGCAGTACGGATACCGACGTTTTCGGCACGACGGACACGTGCCACATGAGTTGAACGACAACACCACGTGGTCCCCAATGGATACCGAGGTGACGGCAGACCCGATCTCTTCGACGACTCCCGCTCCTTCGTGTCCGTACACCTGGGGACCGCCGAAGAACTCGGGAGGCAATTCTCTCGACAACAGATCGGTGTGGCACATTCCGGCGGCCACCACGCGCACCAGCACTTCTCGCGGTCCAACAGGTCCGAGCGCGAGTTCTTCGATGATGAAAGGGCCGTTGCCGGCCCGCAGGACTGCGGCTGTGGTCTTCATAGAAGGGGCAGAGTAGCCCGCAACTTGGGCAGCACGTGGGGCCAGGAGGACCGCAGTCCAGGGTGCAGGTCGAAGGATTCGACGTCGTCGAGAGGGACCCATCGCACCTCATCGGATTCGTAGTTCGCCTCGTGGGCCCCGACGTCGCCGGTGACGTGGGCGATGACCGTGTCGTAGCGCCAATTGCCGTGATCGTCGGAATACAAGTCCTTGACTTCCAAGAAGCGCGGATCGATACCGGCTTCCTCGTAGGCCTCTCGGACCGCAGCTTCGACGGAATCCTCATGTGAATCGAGGGCGCCGCCCGGAATGGCCCAGGTTCCGCCGCCGTGGGTCCACGCCGCCCGCAATTGCAGAAGTACGTGGGGTTTCTCGTCCATATCGAAACGCACCATCAAGAGACCGGCTGCGCCGAACAGTCCCCAGTGTCGGAATCCACAATGGCAGAACACCCAACCGTCACCATCGCGAAATGCCATGACGCGATTGTGTCAGAAACGAATGCACCGACCCGAGCGGGCGCAGTCGGTCATGCGGCCGCTCCCATCGGCTCGTGTCGGACAACAGTCGTCCAACGTCGAGGTCCGGCCAGGATCAATCCCGTGACCACCAAGCAGATCATGATCAGCGCCGTGGTTACGAACGTGAAACCTCGGCCGAACGCGTCGTAGCCCCATCCTGCCAAGGACGCCGAGAGTCCACCGGTCAGCGTCTGCAGCCCGCCGAGCAGTCCTTGGGCCCCGGCCTGTCGTTCGGCAGGCGCAGCCATGCCAACTGCGATTCCGGCACTGGTCACCGACAATCCGTCGTTGGTGGTGTGGAGCAAGAACACGCCGAGCATCAGGTAGGGGCTCGGAAGCAGACCGTAGAGACACATGAAGATCGCGCCCATGAACATCCCGATCGCTCCGACCTTGTAGGGACCCACGCGCTGGGCCAGGCGACCCCCGATCGGACCGAGGACGATCATCGGCAGGGCGAACAAACTGACACCGGCATCGGCCATCCAGGACGGAGCCTCGAGATCGTCCATCATCACCGCCCACAGAGAATCGAAGGTGCCGATCATCAAGAACAGCGCCAGTCCGATGAGGACTGCCCCGGTGACAGCAGGGATTCTCAGGAGATCGAAGGCGAATCGCTCGGTCGGACGGCCTTCGTGGGCCGTCTCGGGGATGGGAACCCGGAACAACTCCGCCGCCACGATCACCACGGCTCCGGCAATGATCAAGAACGGTGCCTGGATGCCGAGAGTGTCCACGGTGAGAGCCGAGAGCATCGGTCCGATGGCGAAACCGGCGATGTCCACGCTCAAGAGGCGACCCATGTTGTCGCCCAGGTTCTCGGGATCGGCCACGATGACGATGCGCCGCAGGGCCGGCAATGCCATGCCACCACCGATTCCCATGACCACTCGTCCGAGAAGCAGGACCGGCAGGTTGGTTCCGAAAGCCATGCCCAGGCTCCCGATGACGGTCATGGTGAAACCGAGGACGAGAAGTGCCTTGGCATGACCTCGATCGGCGAGGGGAGCGATGAGCACTTGGCTCACGAAGGACGCGAAGAAGCCGACGGCTACTACCAAGCCCAGACCCGATTCGGCGATCCCGTAGGCGTCCCGGTAGTCGTCCAGCATCGTGAACATCACGCCATAACTTGCCGACATGACGGCGGTCGCGAATTGCAGGGTGAGAACGAGGCGCCTGATTGGCATGGAACGAAACTACTCGCTCGAAAAGAGTGAATCCTCAGGGATTAGCCTCGCGGCATGGTTCGGATGCAAAGCATCGATGTCGAAAGTTCGCTACAGGTGCGCCCAGTGACCGGAGTCCTCGGGGCCGAAGTGTCCGGAATCGCTCTGACCGACATCGATGACGATCAACTGCGCGAGTTGCGAGCTGCAATCTGTCGTCATGAAGTACTGGTGGTGCGCTCCCAAACAATGGACGCAGCCCAGCAGTCGGCTTTCTCCCGTCGACTCGGCCCCGCCGGGGAAGTCCCCTTCGTGGTCACTCGATCCGATGCACCCGATGTCATCCGAGTCGTGAAAGAGGCCGACGAAGGGTCGGCATTCAATTTCGGTGGGGCTTGGCATTCCGATTTTTCCTTCCAGGTGGAGCCACCGTCGTTCACCATCCTTGCGGCGGTCGACGTTCCGCCGTGGGGTGGAGACACGCTGTTCGCCTCCATGACCCCCGCCTGGGAGGAATTGCCGATCGCCATGCGGGAACAACTGCAACCACTCGTTGCCGTTCACACGGCACGCGATGCCTATTCGCGTCGCATGCAGCCACTCCATTCCGGTATGCGTGGCATGGAGATCGTCTGTGACGATTCGGCCAACGACGAACAACTGCATCCGCTCGTATGTCGGCATCCCGAAACGGGTCGGACGGTTCTCTTCTACAACCGGGCCTACGTACGAGACATTTTCGGCATGGACCATGACCAAGCGACAACCCTCATGGAGTTCTTGCATCAACACACCACCGACGCGCGTTTCACGTATCGACATCGCTGGCGGGATGGCGACGTGGTGATCTGGGACAACCGGGCGACGCAACACCTGGCGTTGAACGATTACGCCGGATTCCGACGTGAACTGAATCGCACCACCGTCGCCGGTTCCATCCCGGTGGCGGCTGGAGCAGTCGTCGACCCACAGTGAAACCTCGACGGACATGACGCGCTGCGTGTGGGCCGAATCCTCCGCGCTCATGCGCGACTATCACGACCACGAGTGGGGCATGCCGACTGCCGATGATCGTCTGCTCTTCGAAAGGATCTGCCTCGAGGGTTTCCAAAGTGGCCTGTCCTGGTCCACGATCCTGACCAAACGTGACTCCTTTCGTCGGGTCTTCGCGGACTTCGATGTGGAACGTGTGGCCGACTTCGGCGATGCCGAGATCGCCCGACTCGTGAGTGATCCGTCCATCGTTCGGCATGCCGGCAAGATCCGCTCCACCATCAACAATGCTCGACGCTGTCGGGAGTTGATCACTGCGGAAGGATCCTTGTCGCGGTTCATCTGGCGGTACGAACCTCGATCACCGCTCGGCGCCGGTACGACACGATGCCCGGAGTCGGAAGTCCTTGCCCGTGATCTGAGGAAGCGAGGATGGACCTTCGTCGGTCCGACCACCATGTACGCCATGATGCAATCTCTTGGCATGGTCAACGACCACGAGCCGGGTTGCCCGACCTGGGGGATGGTCGACGTCGCTCGTCGCCGATTCGAACGACCCGACTGAGCAAGGGTCTGTCCACCCATGGGAGCGGTCTTTTTGGGAGAATGTCCTCGTGAGCGACCTGACCGATACCCGCACCTCGTGGCTGAGCCCTGAAATGCTGGCTGCGGTACGGGCCAACGTCCCGCTCGTCTATGTGGACGCCATTCCGGTTCGGGTCGACGCCGTGGGGCGGGTGACCAAGGTCGGTCTCTTGCTGCGCGTGGCGGCCGACGGTTCTCTCAGCCGGATGCTGGTGTCCGGTCGCGTTCTGTACGGGGAGCGGGTGCGCGACGCTCTGATTCGGCACTTGGAGAAGGACTTGGGTCCACTCGCCTTGCCAAGGGTTCCACCGAATCCAGCCCCCTTCACCATCGCCGAGTACTTCCCGGATCCCGATGTGAGCGGGTTCGTGGATCCGCGACACCACGCTGTGAGCCTGGTCTATGTCGTTCCAGTGGATGGAGAGTGCACGCCCACTCAACAAGCCCTCGACTTGGCTTGGTTCTCACCCCGGGAGGCCGCCAGCCCGGCCATCACCGCCGATATGACTGGGGGCCAGGACCGACTCCTGCGATTGGCCCTCGCCCATGTGGGCGAATTGCCATGACTCTCTAGATCGAGTTACGCCGTTTGCGTACATGGCGACCGGAGCGGCCGCGTGGAGCATGGGCCACCACCGACGTGGTTTCGTCGATGTCGACCGAGATGCCGTCGCGGTCGATGTCTCCGGGTTCGCCGGAGGCCTCCCAGACCACCGCTCCCTCATCCTTAGGTTTCCGCCCGAGCAGCCGCTCGATCCCCAGCATGCCTCCGGCGACGATGGCCCCGATGGCGCCGTAGCGCGAATGGGCCCGCTTGATCAGTTCGTGATCCGATGCTGCGTCGAGACGCGGCGCGTCGGCTTCGGATCGATCGGGACCGGGTGTTGTCGGATCCGCCATGACGAGTACTACGGTACCGGTTCTTGCGATTGGACCCGCATGCCACGAAACATGGTCAACCGTGGATTATTCTGGGCTCGTGGCAGGGTGGGGCAGAACGGCGCGGACCAGTTCGGCTATGCGCACCGCTCTCGTCGGTCATGTAACCCTGCGTTTCGATGCCATGGCCGCCATCGGCCCAGCCCCCAAAGAGGGAAGCGTCATCGAAGAAGTGCGACGCAATGGTCGGCACGTCGAGATCGAGTGGGACGACGGTGTGGTGCTCGCCACCAATCTGCGGTTGAGTGGTGAGTGGCACCTGTATCGCGGAAACGAGCGCTGGCGGCGACCCACGTCGGAGGCTCGAGTGGTGATCGATGTCGAAGAGTGGGTGGCAGTGTGCTTCAATGCCCCACAGGTGGAGACCTACCGGGTACTCGATCGCGGGCGCCATCCGCAAAGTGGTGGAGCAGGTCCGGATGTTTCGGTTCAGGGGGCCGATCTGGTGACGTGCACGCAGAGACTGCTGGCATACCGGAACCCCGATGCCGCTGTTGCCGAAGTGCTCACCGACAACTCGGTGATGACGGGCCTCGGCAACGTGGTGCGCTCCGAGGTGCTGTGGGCCGTGGGTCTCAGTCCTTTCGCTCGCGTCGGAGATCTCTCGTACGAGGACTGTCAGGTCTTGGTCGATACGGCATCACGATTGATTCACACCAGGGTTCCCACCGAGCCGGCTGTCTACGGACGTCACGGTCAGCAGTGCAACCGTTGCCGTGGCACGATCGAATTCAAGGTGGTCGGTGAACATCGTCGCGGTCTGTTCTGGTGTGCCGGTTGTCAGGAACGTCTCGATCGTCGATTGATTCCGGGAACGCTCACCGAACCCGACTCGACGCCGAGTCACCCGGCCGAGGTGCTCTACATGTCCGAAATGCGCGAAGCTCGCAAGCGTTTGCAGATCTTCGACGATCTGAGCGAACTCGGCTGATTCCCCGAATCGGTCAGGCGCGACCCATGATCCGGTCGACGCTGATTTCGATGGCGACTCGGTCCGGACGTTGTTTCGGCTCTCGATAGCGCGCTGAGTAGCCCTCCACGGCTCGGCGAACATCATCGGCATCGGATGTGAGCGACACGGAGCCTTCCAGAGTGAGCCATCGCCCACCGTCGACCTGGCTCACCGCCGCCCGTCCACCCCGAGCCGCGTTGAGGGTCTTCTGCGAGCCGGCAAAGGTGATGATACGTACTGTCGCCGTCCCGGAATCGTAGGAAAATCCCACCGGCACCACATGGGGTGATCCATCCTGACGGAGGGTCGTCAGCGTGGCGAGGTGACGTTCCTGCAGGAACTCGAGCACGGAGTCGGGGAGATGGAGAGGATCGAGGGGCATGTCGCCGGTTCCTTCGTCACTGCGTGGCGATTGCTTCGAGAATGTCCAGTTTCGCGGCCCGTCGCGCCGGGAAGATGGCGGCGAAGATGCCGACGATCACCGAGGCGATGAGGATGGTGACGATGGTACCGATGGGGATGGTGGTGGAGGTGATGAAAGTGTCGGGCAAGGCATTCGCGACCGCCAGACCGAGCGGGACGCCGACGAGGATGCCGAGGGTCGCGCCGAACACCGACACGATGATGGCTTCCCATCGCACCGTGCGCTTCAAGGCACGGCGGTTCATCCCTACCGCGCGCAGTAGTCCGAACTCCCTGGTGCGTTCGAAAACCGAGAGCGCCATGGTGTTGGCGATGCCGAGAACAGCGATGAAGATGGCGAAGACCAAGAGTCCGTAGACGATGGTCAGCAATTGGTTCAACTGGTCTTCTTGGGACTGTTGGAACTCGGCCTGGTCCTGTACTTCGGCGCTCGGGAAATCCTTGGCCACCGCGTCGACGGCAACTCGAGCATCCTCGATCGAAACGCCATCGGCGATCTTCGCTCCGATGAAGAAGTCCACTGGGATCGTTGCGGTGACCGAGGCCAAGGTGTCCAAACTGATAAACCAGTTGACAGCCACCGAAGAGTCCGCGTACACCCCGCCGACTCGGAGTTCCGACACCGTGCCGTTCTGCCAGGTGACCGATACCGAGTCGCCCACACCGACGTCCAGGTCCCGCGCTGGATCGCGATGCAACAAGATGGATCCTTCGTCGATACTGGCCACGTCGCCCGACTTCAAGTCGATGTCCACCAGGTCGGCGAAAGCACTGCCCCGAACGGCTCCGATCTGCTTGGTTTGACCATTCACTTGTGCGGTCGTAGCGCGGAATGGGCTCACGGCCGATAGCTCGGGCAACTCCGACAGGCGTTCGGCAAAGGCCACTGGCAGCCCTTGGAATCCGGTGTTGGTGACGAAGAAGTCTGCAGTCACCGAACGACTCAACTGTTCGGTGAACGAGGCCTTCACTGATTCGGCCACCACCGACACCATGCTGACGAGAGCCAAACCCACCATGAGCGCCGAAGCCGTCGATGCCGTGCGACGCGGTGTGCGTTGCGCGTTACGGCTGGCGAGGCGGCCGGGCACCGAGCGGATCATGGGCCGGAATGGCAGCGGCAGGATCCGACTGATGGCCCGACTGACCGGAGCCGCCACCGTCGTGGACAAACTGGCGATACCGAGGAAGAGCAAGATTGCGCCGAGCCCGGCCAGACCGAGCGTGCCGGCGGTGCCACCAGGACGCACGAAGAGACCGAGCCCGAACATGGCCACACCGACTGCGAAGGTGGTGGTCCCGACGGCGAGGCGTTTGGTGCGCTGCAGGGCCGAGAATCCCAGTTCGGGTCGCATGGCTGCCACCGGAGGAATGCGGGCGGCGCGCAGCGCCGGAACGATGGCCGCAGCCACGGTGACCACTACACCCACCAGAACCGAGACCGCCACGGTGCGCAAGGTCACCGACAGGTTGGCCGCCGGGAACGCCGCGCCGGCGGCATTGAACAGGGCGGTGATGCCCGAGGCCACGCCCAGTCCGGCGAAGAGTCCGAGAACGGTGGCGACGACGGCGATGACGAGGGCCTCGCCGATGATCATCGAACGGATCTGCCGGGTGCTGGCACCCACGGCGCGTAGTAGAGCCAGCTCCCGCATGCGCTGGCTGATGATGATGGCGAAGGTATTGAAGATCAGAAAGGCACTGACGAAGAGCGAGACGGCGGCGAATCCCAGGAGTACGTTCCCGAAGATGTCGATGATGTCATTGATTGCCCCAGCAGTTTCCTCGGCGGATTGCTCACCGGGGATGACTTCGATGGTCGATGGCAACAGCTCGTCGATGGCCGAGCGCACGTCGTCGCGCGAGGCGCCCTCTTCGACGCCCACATAGATGGATTCGGCAAGCCCTCGGGCACCCAGGAATTCGTCGGCGGTCTCGGGATCGAAGGCGGCGATGCTGGCACCTCCACTTCCCGAACTGGTCCTGGTGCCGGTGAGTCCCACCAAGGTGAATTCGCCTTTGCCCGTGGGTCCGACGATCGTGACGAGGTCGCCCAGTTCGTATTTGGCGCGTTCCACCGAACGCTGATCGATGGCGACTTCTGCTGGTCCGGATGGTGTCCGACCTTCGAGCAGAATGCGTCCGTCCAATCCATCGGGTCCGGTCCAAGAAATGCCGAAAGCCGGGCCGGATGTCCGCAACGGATCACCATCGGCATCGATGATGGTGGCAGCGGCAATGACGTTGGCCTCGACCCGGGAGACACCGGGGACGGCGTCGATGTCATCGATGAGCGACACCGGCACCGGATCGCGCTCGGCGGTGGCTTGATCACCGAAGGCGATGGTGCTGCGAATCTCGAGATCGATGTCGCCACGCAATTCCTCGAAAATGTTGTTGATGGCCGACTTGACGCTGTCGGTGAGGATGAATGCCCCGGAGACGAAGGCGACACCGCTGACCACGGCGAGAATGGTCAGAAGGATGCGGAACTTGCGCGCCAGAACGCCACGCAAGGTGAGACGGGGAAGAGGAGTCGACATGTCGTCGGCGGTCAGCTGCCGAGTCGCTTCATGCGGTCGAGAACTTCGGCCGCCGTCGGGTCGATCAGCTCATCGACCACTTTGCCGTCGCCGAGGAACACCACCCGATCGGCGTAGGCAGCCGCCACCGGATCGTGAGTGACCATCACAATGGTCTGTCCGAGGTCCGACACGGCGTGCTTCATGAATCGCAGGATCTCGGCGCCGGTGCGACTGTCGAGGTTGCCGGTGGGTTCGTCGGCAAAGATGATCTGCGGTTTGCTGGCCAGTGCCCGGGCCACGGCAACCCGCTGCTGTTGACCGCCGGAAAGTTCACTCGGCCGGTGGTGCAGACGATTGCGCAGACCCATGGCGTCGATCACCGTGTCCAGCCATCCCTGATCGACGCTTTGGCCGCCGAGATCCATGGGCAGAGTGATGTTCTCGAGCGCTGTGAGCGTGGGAATCAAGTTGTAGGCCTGGAAGATGAAACCGACCTTCTCGCGGCGCAACTTCGTCAGTGCTTTGTCGTCGAGTTGGGCCAGGTCGGTGTCGCCGAGAATCACCGATCCTGCAGTGAGGGAATCGAGGCCGGCGAGACAATGCATGAGTGTGCTCTTGCCGCTTCCGGACGGTCCCATGATGGCGGTGAACTTGCCGAGTTCGAAGGATACGGAGACTCCGTCGAGCGCCCGCACCTCACTGTCGTCGGATCCGTAGATCTTGTAGGCATCGACCGCCAGTGCGGCCACCGTGGACTGGGTCATGGGGTCATTCTGCCGGGACGGGAGACGTGATCAGCAGCGCCCATCCCGGTAATGATCACTTCTTGGGCTGGGGTAGAACGCGCAAGTACGGCTTGACGGTTGTCCAACCCTGCGGGAAGAGGGTCTTGGCTTCTTCGTCGGTGACCGCCGCGCCGATGATCACATCGTCGCCGTCCTTCCAGTTGGCTGGAGTGGCCACTTTGTGTTTCGCAGTGAGTTGCAGCGAGTCGATGACCCGCAGGATCTCGTCGAAGTTGCGGCCAGTCGAAGCCGGATAGGTGATGGTCAGCTTGACCTTCTTGTCCGGTCCGATCACGAACACGCTTCGAACGGTCAACGTGTCGTTGGCGTTGGGGTGGATCATGTCGTAGAGATCGCTCACCGTGCGATCGGGATCGCCGATCATCGGGAAATTGACCGCAGTGCCTTGCGTCTCGGCGATATCGCCTTCCCATTTCACATGACTGTCTACCGGATCGACCGACAGGCCGATCACCTTGACATTGCGCTTGTCGAACTCGGGCTTGATTCGTGCGACATAGCCCAGTTCGGTGGTGCACACCGGGGTGAAGTCCTTGGGGTGGCTGAAGAGCACGCCCCAGGAATCGCCGAGCCATTCGTGGAACGAGATCCTGCCTTGGGTGGTGTCGGCAGTGAAGTCGGGAGCGGTGTCTCCGAGACGAACGGTCATGATGATCCTCCTGGTGGATGTGTCCGACGACAGAGGATAGAGCCAATTCCCGACCTTTCCTATCGGGAATCAAAGAAAGAGCCGATTGGTCCCCTCGAGGGTCCCGAGGCGCTCGTGCCGGGCAGAGGATCTGGCTCCCCTGCTAGGACATGGAGATGGAAATCGAAGAACTTGCCGGTCTGCCGGCTCATCCCCTGTTCGTCCACCTTCCGGTCGTGGTCGTCCCCATGGCCGCGGCGGCAGCGCTGTTCCTGGCGGTCTTTCCGCGCTTCATCTCCAAGTGGGGTTGGTGGGCGGTCGGCCTGGCCGGGGTCGGCGCTCTAGGAGCCGTCCTGGCTGCCGGGAGCGGTGAAGCCCTCGAAGAGAGTGTGCGAGAGACCGAGGCCATCGAACGTCATGTGGAATTGGGCGAAATGGCCCGCAATCTGTCGCTCGTCCTGTTCGTCGTGGTGCTGGCCCTCATGTTGGCCCGCAAGGTTCTTGCGGTCAGCCGCCTTCGAACCATTGTCGCATCGATCGTGGTAGCCGCAGCTGCGGTTGGAGCGGTGGTCACAATTGCCAGCGCGGGCCACACCGGAGCGGAGAGCGTTTGGTCCGATCGAACCAAGGATGGATCCGAGAAGCGCTATGACGACGAGGATTAGCCTACGACCATGACCATCGACCGTGCCGCTGCCGACAAGTTGCTCACCACCACTCGTTCGGTGCGCAAACGCCTCGATCTCGATCGATCGGTCGATCCAGCGGTGGTGCAGGAGTGCATCGAAATCGCCCTGCAGGCTCCGACAGGAACGAATGCACAGAACTGGGCCTTCGTCGTGGTGACCGACGCCGCCAAACGTCGAGCCATCGCTGATGCCTACCGGCGCGGTATGGAGACCATGACCGGCTCGGGGTATCCGCCACCGCTCCCTCCTGGCGATCCGCGCGAACACGTGATGCCCAAGGTGATGGAATCGGCGGGCTACCTGAGTGAGGTGTTGGAACGCGTGCCGGTGCACGTCATCCCCTGCGTCCAGGGACGCGTGGAGGCCGTTCCGATGGTGGTGGCCCAGGCGAGTACCTACGGATCGATTCTTCCGGCGGCCTGGAGTTTCATGCTGGCTCTACGGGCCCGTGGGCTCGGGACGGCCTGGACCACCATCCATCTGTTCCATGAACAGGAGATCGCTCGACTGCTGGGCATCCCCGATGGGTGGACGCAAACCGCACTCTTCCCTGTGGCGTATTACACCGGCGACGACTTCAAGCCAGCTCATCGTTTGCCGGCAACCCAGATGACGCACTGGGACGCCTGGGGAACCCATCGTTGAGCATTCGCGTCGATCCCGATCACCTTGCCGAGCACGCCGATCTGCGCCCCTTCGCGTACATCGTGACCATTGGTCCGAACGATCCGACCTTCCGGGTGCACGTGGTGGCGGCGACCGTCACCGTGCGTGGGGCGAACGTGAGTTGCGAGCGCGTCGGCAATTCCACCCGACGGAACATCGAAGCCAATTCCTCGGTGACCGTGGTGTGGCCGCCCGTTCCGAATGGTGAAGCGGGTTCCTACGACCACTACACGCTGATCGCCGACGGGTGGGGATCGGTTCGCGGCGACTCGGTCGACGTGAGCATCGACGCCGCGATTCTCCACCGACCGGCTTGAACGGTCACCAGTCAAGCGGCCGTCAACACCTCGGCGATCCGTGACATCGACCAGGCGTTGATGGGATTGACCACCAAGATGGCCTCGTCGGCGCCAGCGTCGGCCAAACCGCGCAGGTGATCGGCCAGATCGTCGAGCGAGATACCGGCCACCTCTGCGGCGGAGATCCGTTCGGTCGCGGCGGGATCAGCAATCAGGAACACGCAGGCACTGCGATGGACGGCGTCGGAAGATCGTCCGCTGGCCTCGACTCGGGCCGAGATGGTCTCGTTCAGTCGGGCGAATCCAGCGACGGTGTTGCCGTACCAGTCGTACCAGGTGTTCCACCAGTGCACATGGGGCAGAGCAGTTTCCAGCACACGGTCACCGGTCGAGCCGACCATCAAAGTCACCGGCTGAAGCGGTGGCGGCAGGACGACCGCGTCGTCGAGATCGTGGAACCGTCCATGCAACGTGCAGCGTTCACCGGCGGTGAGCTTGCGAATTGCGGTGAACGCCTCTTCGAATCGTGAAGCTCGATGGTCGAAGGGAATGCCGAAGGCGCGGAACTCTGGTTCGTTCCAGCCTGCTCCGAGGCCGAGAATCAATCGGCCGCCGCTGATCTCGTCGATCGTGGAGGCCATCTTGGCGATGATTCCCGGAGGATGAAACGCAGTGCAGGCCACCAGAGGACCGAAGGCCACGCGGTTGGTCACCGCCGCAATCGCGGCCAAGAGGGTCCAGGCTTCCTGGGGGCCGCGTTCGGGGCGGTCATCGCCCCGGTAGAGGAGGTGGTCTCCCACCCAGACCGAGTCGAAACCGAGGTCCTCGGCCCGTCGAGCCAAGTCCAGGTACTCCGGCCAGCGCACGGTTCGTTCGACCTCGGGAAGTTGAATTCCCAGGCGCAAGTGCGGAGACGGTGACAGCGATGACGGCACCGGGGAAGTGTAGGAGGCCGAAGAGTGCGGGCGATGATGCACCGTCTACGGTTGGGGCATGAGCCAAGGGGGGCAGACGGTCGACATCCGCAGTGATCCGCGCCAGATCGACACAGCTTGGATGAATGCCGTTCTCGATCAGGCAGGAGTGAATGCCGGTGCCACGGTGACCTCGTGCAATTTCGAGGGTTTCGTCGGAACGGGACAGACTGGTTGCAACGCCCGTTTCTCGCTCACGTGGGACGATTCCCGCGGTCGTCCGGCCACGGTCATGGGCAAATTCCCCTCACAGGATCAGACGGCGCGCACCACTGGATTCGCCGGCGGTGCCTACGTGACCGAATGGAACTTCTACAGCCGTATCGCCCCCACGGTGAAGGTGCGAGCGCCGCGTTGTTATCACGCAGCTCTCGACCTGGAGGCTGAGGGGTTCTGTTTGATCATGGAGGACTTGAGCGGCTCCCAGCAGGGAGACCAGTTCGTCGGACTCACCATGCAGGAGGCCGAGTTGGCCATCGACCAGGCGGTACTGCTCCACGCGCCACGCTGGGGTGATCCGTCGCTTTCCGAGATGTCCGCTCAACCATCGACGCAGGCCGAACGATCCGAACGCCTGCAACTGATCTATTCGATGTTGCTTCCCGCATTTCTCGACCGCCTCGGAGATCGTCTCGATGCTCCGATCGCCCAGATCGTTCGCGACTTCGAGCGGCATGTCGCCACTTGGGCTCTGGGTACGGGATCACCGCTCACGGTGGTCCACTACGACTTCCGACCCGACAATTTTCTCTTCGCTCGTTCCCCCGACGCTCCACCGCTCGTGGTGGTGGATTGGCAAACGGCCAACGAGGGTCTCGGCATGGTGGACGTGGCCTACATGATCGCCGGCAGTTTCACCCCGGAACGACGTCGAGACGTGGAGGGTCAACTCGTCGACTCGTACATGCACAAGATTCGGGCAGCCGGAGTGGAATACGACAACGAGACCGGATGGCGAGATTACCGATTCGGATCGCTCTGGGGATTGATCATCACCGTTCTGGCGACATCGATGGCGGCACGAACCGAGCGTGGAGACGACCTGTTCGTGATGATGGCGACACAACACGGGTATCAGGCGTTGGATCACCAAGCGCTGGACTTGGTGACCTGAAGTAGTGGGGAAAACATGACCGAGCAACGTGCATCGTCGTCGACGACCTTTGATCCCGACGCTCTCCGAGAGAAATACCGGTTGGAACGCGACAAACGTCTGCGTGAAGATGGGAACGCGCAGTACATCGAAGTCTCCGGTGGGTACACGCGGTATCTGGAAGACCCTTACGTGGCCCCTGTTCATCGTGCTCCTCTGCTCGATGAAGTGGAGGTCGTGGTGATCGGTGGCGGTTTCGGCGGTCTCTTGGCCGGTGCCCGCCTGCGTCAGGCAGGTGTGACCGATCTGCGCATGATCGAGAAGGGGGGCGACTTCGGCGGCACCTGGTATTGGAATCGCTATCCGGGAGCGGCGTGCGATGTGGAGTCGTACATCTATCTGCCGTTGCTCGAGGAAATCGGATACGTCCCGACCGAGAAGTACTCCCATGCTCCAGAAATCCTGGCCCACAGCCAGGCCATCGCGCGTCACTTCGATCTCTATCGCAACGCCTGCCTGCAGACCGAGGTGACTGAAATCCGTTGGGAGGAAGGGGCCCGTCGTTGGATCATTTCCACCAACCGAGGCGATCGCATGCGAGCCCGCTTCGTGGTGATGGCGAACGGACCGCTGCATCGGCCCAAGCTTCCCGGCATCGAGGGCATCGATTCGTTCACGGGACACACGTTCCACACCAGTCGTTGGGACTACGACTACACCGGTGGTGATTCCAGCGGGGGACTGGACAAGTTGCGTGACAAGCGAATCGGCATCATCGGCACCGGCGCCACGGCGGTGCAGTGCGTTCCTCATCTCGGGTCGGCAGCCGAGGCGCTGTACGTGTTTCAACGAACGCCGTCGTCGATCGACGTCCGAAACAATCGTCCGACCGATCCCGAGTGGGCCAAGACGCTCCAGCCCGGCTGGCAGAAGGAGCGGATGGACAACTTCAATGCTCTCGTCAGTGGCGGGTTCGCCGAGGTGGATCTGGTCAATGACGGCTGGACCGACATCATCGGCAATCTCCTCATCCGACTTCGTCAAGAGGCGAAACCGGATCTGTCGGCTGAAGGGTTGGCACGGAATCTCGAATTGGCCGACTTCGAGAAGATGGAGCAGATTCGGGCGCGAGTGGAGGACATCGTGGCCGATCCGAGCACGGCTGAAGCCCTCAAGCCGTGGTATCGACAGTTCTGCAAGCGCCCGTGCTTCCATGACGAGTATCTCGACACGTTCAATCGACCCAACGTGCACCTCGTCGACACCGATGGTCGGGGAGTGG
>JBMTPW010000002.1:0-29432 GCA_049444115.1 Ilumatobacteraceae bacterium
GTCACGATGGCATTCAATTCGAATCGTGCTCCGGCCATAGGTCCAGAACGCACCATCAACGTCGCCGCATCCGTCGGAAGAGTTCGCAAGTTGATGGTGACATTGTCCTGGGGACCGAGGGCATCCTGAAGAGAATCCGATTTGGCGATGATCACCGTCTTGTCGCCGGAGACCTCGAGGGGCGCTCCGCAGGAACTGCAGAAGAACGCGTCGGCAACGTTCCGATGGCCGCACTTCTGACAGAACACCGGACTGTTCATGACCCTTGCACCAACTGGCGATACGAACCCTCGTCCATGAGATCCGACAGGTCGACATCCGCGCCCACTTCGATTTCGCAGATCCATCCCGCTCCGAAAGGATCGGAATTGATGAGAGCCGGATTGTCCAGTAGCTCGGTGTTCACCGAAACGATCGTCCCCGAAACCGGCGCATAGATGTCGGACACCGATTTCGTCGACTCCACTTCACCGAGCGAGTCACCGGATCGCACTGCATCCCCGAGTCGCGGTGGCTGCAGGAAGACGACGTCACCGAGGGCATCCTGGGCGAAATCGGTGATACCAACCCGTGCGACTCCACCGACGATGCGAATCCATTCGTGGTCCTTGGAGTAGAGCAATTCCCCGGTGTCGGACATGGCGACAATCTAGTCCGCGGACTGCTCGTGAAAGCCCTTGTCGTGCGCCCCCTTCCGACCGGCCAGCAGGCTGCGACGGATGACCGGGATGTAGGTGAAGGCGGTGTAGTAGCTGAGGGCCAATCCGATCGGACCCGCCACCCAGGCGAAGGTGCTGAAGAACCAGTCTCCCGGGATGCCGCTCGTCCCCATCACGAAACCGGGGAACACGAACATCAGGATGAACGTCGCCCACTTGCCGAGGTAGGAGACGTCGAAACGATCCATTCCGAACCAGAGAGTCAGCACCGCAACCGTGGCTCCGAAGGCCACTTCTCGCACCAGGACCAAGAGACAGAACCACCACGGCGCCGACCCGTCGATCATGATCGCCACCAAGGACACCACGAACATGAGACGGTCGGCCGTCGGATCGAACTTCTTGCAGAACTCGCTGATCTGGTCGAACCGACGAGCCACCCAGCCATCCACCCAGTCGGTGGCGCCGAGACCGCCGAGGACGAGAGCGGCATAACCGGGTTCGTCCCGGCCGAGGAGGAGCCAGACGAACAGCGGCAGACAGCACAAGCGCAACAGGGTGATCAAGTTGGGCCAGGTCAGCACCCCCCGATCGGATCGCTCTCCCATGCCGGCATCGCTCACCGTCCCAGAGTACTCGTGTCGTATTGTCGGCTCATGAACTCTGGACTTCTGGACGGGTACGTGGTGATGATCACCGGTGGAGGCTCCGGGATGGGCAGTGCCTTCGGGCGGCGCATGGCCGCCGACGGTGCGCGTGTAGTGGTGAACGACATCGACGAGTCCGCTGCCGGCCGGGTTGCATCGGAGATCGGCGGAGAGAGCAGCGTGTTCGACGTCGCCGATTCGAAGGCCTTCGATGACGCCGTCGATCGTGTCGTCCAGCACTACGGACGCCTCGACGTTCTCATCAACAACGCCGGTATCGCGCCACCGCGCAATGCCGAGCGCGTGGAACGAGCCATGGCCAACCAGATGAAACGCATGGAAGGGCGGTTCGACGAACTCGAACCCACCGATGACCTGGTGGGACTGAGCGACGAGGAATGGACCCGGATGCTGCAGATCCATCTGAACGGAGCCTTCTTCGGTACACGAGCGGCTCTGCGACACATGGTTCCGGCCCGCCGCGGATCGGTGGTGAACATCTCGTCCATTCTCGGCTTGCGGCCAGCACCTGGCGCAGCCCACTACAGCGCCGCCAAAGCGGGCATCATCGCTCTCAGCAAGTCGGCAGCCCAGGAGGTCGCCCCCTTCGGAGTGCGCGTGAACGTGGTGTGTCCCGGTTGGGTGGACACCCCGTTGCTCGCTCCCTTCGACGAGATGACCCGGGCCGGTATCCGCATGCAGACGCCCATCGGTCGGATGGCAACGGCCGACGAACTGGCCGAGGTGGTTCGGTTCCTCGCCGGACCAGAAGCCAGTTATTGCATTGGCGACGTCTTTCCCGTATCCGGAGGTTGGGTCTGATGGCCACCGTATTCACGAAGATCATCGAAGGTGAACTTCCCGGCACGTTCGTCTGGGACGACGGGGTGTGCGTCGGCTTCCTCTCGATCAACCCCATGGCCCCAGGTCACACCTTGGTGGTGCCGCGACAAGAGATCGACCACTGGGTGGATGCCGAGGCGTCGTTGATCGCTCATCTCTTCGAGGTCACGCGGATCATCGGAGTGGCCCAGAAGGAAGCCTTCGACTGCGCTCGCGTCGGCCTGATCATCGCCGGATACGAAGTCCCGCATTTCCACATCCACGTTCTGCCCACGACCACCATGGCGCAGTTGGATTTCGCCAACGCCGCCGCCGGGGTCCCGCGTGCCGATTTGGAGGAATGGGCGGAGAGGATCCGGAGCGCTCTCCGATCCGCCGGTCACCCTCACGTCCGCTGAGGGCGACCCGATCTACCGGGCCACGATCAATTGCGGCCCGTTGTTGCGGACCGAATTCACTTCTGATCCGACCTCGATCATGGTCAGGACTCCCTCCTCGGAGGGCACGAGGACATCGAGGGCTCGACGTCGCGACTCTGCTTCGTCATTCGACGACTCCCCCAACCAATCGGACCAGTCCTCGGGTTCGACCACCGCCGGCATGCGATCGTGGACTCGGGCGAGCGCCGCGTTCGCCGCCGTGGTGATCACACAACAGCTGCGCAGGACCTCATCGCTCCCCGGTGACCTCCAGGTCGCCCAGAGTCCGGCGACGGCCATCGGTCGGCCATCCGTACGAGTGACGTAGACCGCACGCTTCGGGCCGGTGAGCGACGAACCCGCGGTGGGCACCGTGCGCCATTCGAAGTAGCCGTCCATCGGGACGAGGCATCGCTTGGTACGAAAGGACGATCGAAAGGACGGTTTCTCCGACACCGTCTCGGCCCGGGCATTGATGTGTCCACTCCCCCGACGTTCCTTGGTCCACGACGGCACCAGACCCCAGGTCATCCGACCGAGACGCCGCCCTCCATCCCCGGCACGGGCCACCACCAGGATCTGGGTCGACGGGGCCACGTTGTAGTTGGCCCGGAACTCGGCACCAGAACTCGACAATTCGGCGGCGAACATGGTCGCCAATTCCTCGGGCGGTGTCAGCGAGGTGAACCGACCGCACATCGCCGTCACCGTATCCAATTCCGTCGTGCGCGACGTCCCGAGCGGTGATCCGGGGGCGATCCGGGCACCTCGGCTACCGTGACGGCGGGGCCCGTCGACGAGGAGGACCGCTCATGAACCCGAATTCCGTGCTGCAACACACCTCCAGCGAACCGATCGAACTGGGCTTTGCGGCCTTCGATTCCGACAATCACTATTACGAAGCCGAGGACGCCTTCACCCGACACATTCCTCGGGACATGGCCAAACGGTGCATGCAGTGGGCGGTCATCGACGGCAAGAAGCGTCTCCTGGTGGGAGGCAAGGTCAACCGATTCATTCCCAACCCCACCTTCGATCCAGTGTCGAAGCCCGGTGCCCTCGATGCCTATTTCCGTGGTCGCGTGGCCGGCGACGACATGCGTTCCCTGTTCGGCGAGTTGGATCCGATCAGTCCGGCGTACCGAGATCGCGATGCCCGGGTGGCCATGTTGGAAGATCAACAGTTGGCCGGGGCGATGTTCTTCCCGACTCTCGCCGTCGGGATGGAAGAGTCCCTCCGCCACGACGTACCGGCCCTCTGCGCCGCGTTTCGGGCCTTCAACCGCTGGCTCGCCGAGGATTGGGGCTTCGCCTATCGGAACATGATCTACGCCGCTCCGTACATCACACTCGCCGATCCGGAGTGGGCCATCGCCGAGGCCGACTGGGCCGTCGCCAACGGTGCCAAGGTGGTGGTCATGCGCACGTCGCCGGCGCTCACCGCGGCCGGCCCCACTCGATCACCTGGGGATCCGATCTTCGATCCCTTCTGGGCCCGACTGGCCGCGGCCGGTGTGGCGGTGGCCTTCCATTCGGGGGATGCCGGTTATGGCAAGTACATCGCCGACTGGGAGCCGAATGGTGACTTCGAGGCCTTCAAGTCCTCACCGATGCGCGTGATGACCAGCGACCGTGCGCCTTTCGACATGTTCGCGGTCCTCGTCAGTCATGGAGTCTTCACCCGTCATCCGGCCCTACGCGTGGCCTCCATCGAAGCCGGAGCCGATTGGGTTCCGAATCTCGTCAAGAAATTCCAGAAGGCCTACGCTCAGCAACCCTTCATGTTCGCCAAGGATCCGGTGGAAGATTTCCGAGATCACGTCTGGATCGCCCCGTTCTACGAAGACGACATCAGACTCCTGGCCGACACCATCGGAGTGGATCGGCTGTTGTTCGGTTCCGACTTTCCTCATGCCGAAGGACTCGCCGTCCCGACGGCCTTCGTTCACGATCTGCACGGCTTCTCGGACGGAGAGATTCGGCGCATCATGCGTGACAACGCTCTCGAATTCCTGAATCTGTGAGGTCGGAGTCATGAAGGATCCTTTGGACGGAAACGATTCGCCCTTTGGCGGCATCGGCATCATCGAAACGATGATGGGATTCCCGGATCCCGATCCTCGGCGCCTCTACGAATTCTTTCGCGGCAACATCCGCGACAAGGAGAGTGCGGCCACGATGTTCCCGGTCGAGTATCTCTTCAAGCAGAACGTTCCCGGAGCCCTGCCCGAGAACATGGATCCCGTCGAAGTGGCCATCAACACGATGGATCATTTCGGGATCGAGAAGTCCATGATCGGGATCGAAGGCGAGCCCGGCCTTCGGGCTCTACGCGACTTCCCCGAGCGTTTCATCCCTTCGTGCAGCGCCGATGCCAACGGTGGGCTCGACGAGATCCGCAAGATCCGACGTCTGCACGAGGAGTTCGGCTTGCGGGCCGTGGGTACCTTCCCAGCCGGCTGCACCCCCCAGGTGCCCATCGATCATGCCCGCTGGTACCCCATCTACTCGGTTTGCGCCGAACTGGGAATCCCCATCTTCATCTGCGCCGGCATCCCCGGCCCACGAGTTCCGAGCATGTGCCAGAGTGTCGATCTTCTGGACATCGTCTGCTACGACTTCCCCGAGCTCACCATCGTCACCCGCCACGGTTGTCAGCCGTGGACCGAATTGGCCGTCAAACTGATGCTCAAATGGCCGAATCTGCACTACTCGACCAGCGCCTTCGCCCCCAAGCACTACGACCCGCGCATCATCGACTACGCCAACTCCCGCGGGGCCGACCGGATCATCTACGCCGGATACTGGCCGATGGGCCTCACCTACGAACGCATCATGGGAGACATGCCCCACGTTCCGTTCCGACCGGAGGTCTGGCCGAAGTTCCTTCGGGAGAACGCTCGGCGCGTCCTCGGCCTCTGAAAGGTCGCGGTCGCTCAGTTCACCGCATAGGTCAACGTGCCGCGGGCGATCGACTTCCCGCTCGATTCGCCGGTCACATCGGCTGAGCAGAAAATGATGCGCCGGCCCCTCTTGACGACGATCCCTTCGGCGATGGCCGACTCCTGCACCAGAGGGCGGAAGTACTGGATCTGCAGATCGACGGTCGAGAACCCCACATCCGAGCCGTAGGCCGAACCGATGGCTGGAACCACGACCACATCGATGAGTGTGGCAATGGCCCCTCCGTGAACGATGCCCATCGGCTGCTCGAGTTCGGGTCGGAACGGTAGACGCATCCGGCAGTAATCCCGCCGCACGTCTTGAACTTCGATCCCTACCAACTGGGGAAAATACGGTCGTGACCACCGCCCAAAACTCATCCATCGCGCCCGAGTGTCATCGTCCAAAGGATCGAAATTGGAGGAGCGATTCGCGGTGTTGCCAGTGTCCATGCTGTTACCAGTGTCCATGCTGTTACCAGTATTCACGCTGCTGTCACTGTGGCACACCACCGGGTCCAGGAACCAAGAGGTGCTCGACTTCAGCGGCGAAGAGCCTCTCGGTGTTCGGACACCCGGTACTGGAATCGTGTACGGTGCCTCCATGAGAACACTCCTCGTCGGTGCCGTGGTCGGATTGGGCGTCACCCTGCTCGCCAACATGGGCACCACGGTGTATTTGCACCGCGCGCTCTCCCACCGGGCGCTCACCTTGGCCCCACCGGCCGCGTTCGCGTTTCGCTTCCTGATTTGGATCACCACGGGTATCAACCCCCGGCAATGGGTCGCGGTCCACCGGAAACATCACGCCTTCACCGATGTCGCCGGCGACCCACATTCCCCGGTGCTGCTCGGTTGGTGGAAGGTGCAGCTCAAGAACGTCGCCCTCTACCGGGCCGAGGCCAGTAATCCGGAGACCTTGGCCCGCTACGCCCGCGATCTCCCGCCGGACCGTTGGGACCGCTGGCTGTTCGATCGCACCTATGTTGGACTCGGCCTCGGTATCGCCACCCTCATTGTCGTTCTCGGTCCCTGGGCCGGCCTCCTGGCGGCGGTGGTGCACACCAACCTCTATCTCGGAGGATCGGCGGCGGTGAACGCGATCGGCCACCATTTCGGTCGTCGCCCGTACCCCAATGGAGCCGGGAATCTGCAGTGGCTGGCCTTCCTCACCGTCGGTGAGGGGCTCCACAACAATCACCACGCGGCTCCGACCTCGGCCAAGTTGTCGCATCGGTGGTTCGAGATCGATCCCGGTTGGTGGTGCATCCGCGCCATGACCCTGATGCATCTGGCCCGAGTCCGCCTCAGCGACTTGAAGCTCAAGCCAGTGTGACCCGGACGTTGCGGACGCGCGCCGTTCTACCCGATGCTTCGGGCCTGGGCCGTGCTCGCTCCGTTCAACTGACGCTGGACCACGGCCTGATCGTCGCCATCGATCCGCTGCCGAACGGTGCGGATGTGGATCACCCCCACACCGTGATTCCCGGCTTCATCGATCTGCAGACGAACGGCATCGACGATCTCGATTTGTGGACGATCGTCGTCGACGACGACCTCGACGCCTGGTCGGTGCTCGAGAGTTCACTCCTCGACCAGGGGGTGACCACCTGGTGTCCGACGTTCATCAGTGCTCCGCGGGCACAGTACGACCAATTGACGGCCTTCCTGGACCGTCTGGAGCAGCGTCCGACCTCCACTCCCCGACCAAGATTCGCCGGCGTTCATTTGGAGGGACCGTTTCTCGGTTCGGCCATCGGTGCTCATTCACCCGAGGTGATCACGATCCCCGATCTCGGCTGGCTGACGTCGATTGCCGAAGCACTCACCGATCGACTGGCTCTCGTGACCATGGGAGCAGAGTCCGAACTCGCAATGCAGGCTTGTCGACTCCTCCACGAGCGCAACATTCGGGTGTCCCTCGGCCACACCACGCCGACGAAGGAGCAATACACGGGGATGTGTCGTGCCGGAGCGACCATGGTGACCCACCTCTTCAACGGCATGGGAGGTATCGATCACCGCCGGTCGGGTCTGGCTTCTTGGGCACTCGACGATGACGACATGTGGTGCGGGCTCATCGCCGATGGAGTCCACGTCGATCCCTCCTGGATCGGGACGGCCTTTCGCGTCAAACCCGATCGCCTGATCCTGGTCACCGATCGCGTGGCCGATCGTCGGCCTGACATGGTCAATGATGGCCGTGCAGTACGACGACGCGATGGCACGTTGGCGGGTTCCCTGCTCACGATGTCGGCGGCGCTTCGCATCTGCACGGAGAGCGCCGGAGTGCCTGTGGCCACCTCCGTCTTCGCTGCGACCACCAACCCGGCTCGGGCCATGGGATGGAACGATCGGGGACTTCTCGCAGTCGGGCGACGGGCCGACCTCGTGGCCCTCGACGACCGACTCGACGTCGTCGAGGTCTGGATGGATGGTCGACGCGTGCGGTGAAATCGGGCATCATGAACGGATGCATCTCGTGTCGACCTTGTTCGTCGAAAACTTCGCCCTTCGTCAGGCCCCTGGTCCGAGCACCCGCATCGACATCACCGGCGCCATGTTCTCGATGGCTTCTCCCGGACCCGTTCCCCTCACCATTGATCCTCACCTGGTAGCACTCATCTACTGCGGGCCCCAGGAGAGCGGCTCGGGAATTTTCGAGGTCGTCTTCCGACGCGGCGCGAGCGAGCAAGCCGAACAGTTGGCGCGCAACGTCAGCCCCTTCACCGTCGAGCCGGGCAAGTTCACCTACCGCCTGGTGAAGGCCGAATTGGAGTTCACCGAATACGGCCAGATCTTCGCCCACTGCCGCGTCGATCAGGGTCCGTGGCAGTTGGTTCCCTTCACACTCCTGCCCCCCGTTTGAGTCCACGGCGGCGCGACAATTGTGCGACGTCATGTGGGTCCTCCACCCGAGGTGACGAGTACAGTTCGGACGTGCCGTTCCGCCTGACCCCCGAACACGATCGGGCCGCAGTCGACATCCTCCGGGCCCTGGCCCTCGATGCTCCCCTCCGAGCCAAGAGTGGCCATCAAGGCACCGCAATGGCTCTGGCTCCGCTCGGCCACGTGCTCTACAGCCGCATCATGAAACACGACCCGCAGGACCCCGAATGGCCGGATCGCGATCGATTCATTCTGTCGGCGGGTCACGCTTCGATCCTGCAGTACGGGCTTTTGTTCCTCCAGGGTTACGGCCTCGAGACCGCCGATCTCCAAGCCTTCCGGCAATGGGACTCCGCCACACCGGGCCATCCGGAGAATCGCCACACCGCCGGTGTCGAAGTGACCACCGGACCACTCGGCCAGGGACTCGCCAATGCGGTGGGCATGGCCATGGCCGAACGTCACCTCCGGGCCCGATTCGGTTCCGACCTGTGCGACCACCACGTGTTCGTCATCGCCGGAGACGGATGTCTGATGGAAGGCGTGAGCCACGAGGCGGCATCCCTGGCCGGTCACCAGGGTCTGGATCGTCTGATCCTGATCTTCGACGACAATGGCATCACCATCGACGGCTCCACCGATCTCACGTGCAGCGACGATGTGGCACTGCGCTTCCAGTCCTACGGCTGGGACGTGACCCGACTCGGAGCCATCAGCGAAGACCTGGACGCCTTGGAGCGCGCCCTCGACCAAGCTCGGTCCGCTGGAACCGGTCGACCCCAGCTTCTGATTCTTCCCACTCGAGTGGGATACCCCTCACCTGATTGGACCGGTCGTCACGAAGCCCATGGCAATCCCTTCAGCGCCGAGGACGTCACCCGCACCAAGGACGTCATGGGCATTCCGCACCAGGAATTCTGGGCCCCGAGCGACGTCGTGGAAGCCTGTCGCAGCACTGCAATGGATTGCGGTCGGTCGGTGCACGAGGCATGGCGGTCCCGACTTCAGACCTCTCCTCGTCGACGGGAATGGGAGGAAATCTGGAGTGAGCCGACCGCAGGATGGGATCGCGATCTGCCGAGCTTCGCCGCCGGTGACAGCATCGCCACGCGCGTCGCCGTGCAAAAGGTCTTCGATGCCGCGCTGGCGACTCTTCCCGGTCTCGTCTCCGGATCCGCCGACCTCACCGGCAATACCGGCACCAAGCTTTCCGGTCAACGGGCCATGTCGAGCGCCGAACCTTCGGGACGGCAGATCTACTTCGGTATCCGCGAACACGCCATGGGAGCGGCCCTGGTGGGGATGGGTTTGCACGGAGGTGTCCTTCCCGTCGGCGGGACGTTCTTCGTGTTCTTCGACTACATGAAACCAGCTGTCCGTCTGGCCGCCCTGTCCCGGGCGCGCTGCGTCTTCGTCTTCACTCACGATTCGGTCGGCGTCGGCGAAGACGGACCCACGCATCAACCCATCGAACATCTGGCAGCTCTACGGTCCATCCCCGATCTGCAGGTGATCCGCCCGGCCGACGCCAACGAGACCGTGGCCGCGGTCCGCGCCGCCGTCGAACATTCCGGTCCAACGGCTCTGGTCCTCAGCCGTCAGAACATTCCGGTGGTCACCGACGGATCAGCAGTGATCGATGGTGCCGGCATCGTGCGGACCGTGACGGATCCTGATCTGGTTCTGATCGCCACCGGAAGCGAGGTGCACGTGGCTCTTCGAGCAGCCGAGGAGCTCGACTCCACCCACGGGCGGCGAACGAGCGTGGTGTCGATGCCCTCGTGGGACCGCTTCGAGGCACTGCGACGCCGAGACCCCGATCGCGCCGCCGCCATCCTCCCTCGGCACCTCGTGACCGTCTCCGTCGAAGCCGGTAGCACCTTTGGTTGGGAGAGATACGCCGACGCCTGTGTCGGGATCGACCGCTTCGGCGCCAGCGCACCCGGATCGGTGGTTCTCGATCGCCTCGGCATCAATGCCGACAACATCGTCCGCCAGGCACTTGCGGTTCCGGAGAGACGATCGTGACCTCCCGCTTGCAGCAGTTGTACTCCGAACAGGGACAGAGTCCCTGGATCGACAACTTGAAACGCAGTCTGGTCACCTCCGGCGGACTCGCGTCCCTCATCGCCAGCGGAGTCCGCGGGTTGACGTCCAATCCCACCATTTTTCAGAAGGCCATCCAGAATTCATCCGACTACGACGAGCAGTTCGCGACCTTGCGACAAGCCGGCATGTCGGTGCCCGACATCTACTGGGAATTGGTTCGCGACGACATTCGCTCTGCTGCTGATTGTTTCGCCGACCTCCATCGTTCGAGCAATGGTGGCGACGGGTTCGTGAGCGTCGAAGTCGATCCCCTTCTCGCCCACGACACCACGGCCACTCTCGATGCAGGGCGTCGACTCTGGGCCGACTTCGATCGGCCCAACCTCATGGTCAAGGTTCCAGCGACTCCAGAGGGTCTCCCGGCCATCCGCACCCTCATCGCCGAAGGGTGCAATGTGAACGTGACCCTGATCTTCAGCCTCGATCGATATCGCCAAGTCATGGAGGCCTACGTCTCTGGCCTCGAGGACCGTCTGGCCAACGGACGCGACATCAGCCGGGTGGCCAGTGTGGCCTCGTTCTTCATCAGTCGTGTCGACTCCGAGGTGGACAAGCGACTCGAAGCAATCGGTTCCGATCGGGCCCGCGAACTCCGCGGACGAGCCGCCGTGGCTCAGGGGTGTTTGGCCTATGAACTCTTCGAGAGCGTCTTTTCCGGTCCCCGCTGGAGTCGTCTGGCCGAGGCCGGCGGTCGCGTCCAACGTCCGCTGTGGGCCTCCACCAGCACCAAGAATCCCTCCTATCCCGACACGTTGTACGTCGATGCCTTGATCGGGCCGCATTCGGTCAACACCCTGCCCGACGCCACGCTCGACGCCTTTGCCGACCATGGGACGGTGGCCCGTACCGTCGATCGTGACTACGCCGCCATGCACCGCGTCTGGTCGGACCTGCGCACGATCGGTGTCGACCTCGACGACGTTGCCGCTCAGTTGGAACGCGAGGGTGTGGCCGCCTTCACCGCCAGTTTCGTCGAGTTGCTGGCAGCCCTCGAGAACAAGCGCTGATCACTCGTCGTCAGCCGCGCCACTGCGGTGATCGAAACCTTCCAGGAGATGGGCAGCCTTTTCGAGTGAGCGTCGGATCTGCATGAGAGTCTTGTCGGCGGACGGTCGCCCCTCGCGGCGACGAGTCGCCTCGCGCAGGAGATCGTAGGAGAGGTCGTCCACCGCCTCGACCAGTGATCGAACCTGAGCTGCCAGATCCGAGGAACGCTGGTTCCACCGGTCATCGGCGGTCACGATTCCAGCTCCAGAGCCTCGGCCACGATGTCCACCGGATGGCGAACAGTCAGCCCGGCGGCCGAGAGGAACATCGAGCATCCCGGATTCGCCGAAGCCACGATGCACGTCGGATCGGCCCGCGCCTCGCGAATGGCGGCGACTTTGCGATCTCGCACGGCACCGGCCAGGCGCGGCTGCAGAAGTGAAAATGCGCCTCCGGCTCCACAGCACAGACCATCGTCATCGATGATCGACACCGAAGCGACTCGTGACAGCACGCGTTGGACGGCGCCGTGGGTCCTTTGGACGTGGCGCAGATGACAGGGATCCTGCAGGAGGACCGGAACGGGATTCGGAACCTGGTCCGCGACGATCTCATCGAGATGCGCGTCCAACCATTCATGGACGTCCATCACCCGTTTCGAAAACGCGCGGGCATCATCGGTTCCGAGAAGATCTCCATATTCCTTCATCGCTGCTCCGCACCCGGCCGAGTTCACCAGGATCCGGGCGTCTCCGGGCATGGCGGCCATGGTCTGGCGGGCCAATGTCAGGGCGGCGTCGCTGGCCCCGGCATGGTGATGGAGCGCTCCACAGCATTGACCCTTGGAAACGCCGAGGCGACGACCGGTGGCACTCACCAACGCTGCGGTGTTGCGGTGGGTCTCCCGCATCCACACGTCCATCACGCATCCGGTGAGGAGCCAGACGTCGGGGTTCGCCGGACCCTGCTGGAGCCGTCGACCGAGCCGTACCGGCAACGGTCCGAGACGCCACCGTCGGGGAGTGATCCACTGAGCCGCGGCGACGGTACGTCCCATTCCGGACAGCAGTGCCGGCCGGGTGAGCATCCAGAGGCCGACCCGCAGGATCGGAACCGACCAGCGACGGCGTGTGGACAGTCCTTGTTCCACGAGGGCGTGGCGCGCGCCGGAAATGATTCGTCCGTAGGGCACGCCACTCGGACAGGCTGGTTCACAACCGCGACATTGGATGCACGTGTTCAACATGTCGGCGGAGTCCCGGTCATAGAGACCACCGGCCTCCTGCACGGTCTTGATGAGGGCGATCCGACCGCGCGGTGATCGCCCTTCTTCACCGGTGACGCGAAAGGTTGGGCAATGCGGCAGACAGAGTCCACAACTGACGCATCGAGCCAGATCGTCATCAGCCACGGGCTCCGCCACGGTCACGGCTCCACGGTACCGGGTGTTCCGCGGAGGTCTAGTGTTTCGACATGACCTTCAACCTGCCCCCGGTCTCGGTCGCGACTTTGCTCGCGACCTTCGACCGTCGAGCACGGTCCGTCACCTCGATGGCCGAGACATACGGCGTGATCCCCATTGCTGGTTGCTCGCCGTGGACCACACTCGATCTTCTCGCCCATCTCGGGCGGGTGTACGCCATGGTGGATGCCACCGTGACCGAAGAAGCCCGGGAACCTCTGCCCCCTGGACCTGAGGCTCAGGCCCCGTCGACCACCGATATCGGAAGCTTGCTCGAGTGGTACGAACTGCGACGCATGGGTGTGACGCGCACCTTGTCCGAGTGCGATCCGCAGCGACCGGTCTGGACCTGGGGGCCACCCGGTGTCAACGGCTTCTACATTCGCCGCATGGCCCATGAGACCACCGTCCACCTCCTCGATCTCGATCCGCAACACGTCGTGATCGACGGGCAAGGCGACCGCGACGTGCTGCTCGACGGAATCGACGAGTTCTTCACCGTCGTGCTCACCGGGTCCGTGCAGCGCCGTGGAAAACCGGCACCCCAAGGAAGTCTGCATCTGCACTGCACCGACGGACCCGGCGAATGGCTCGTTTCCGTCTCCGACACCGGATCGATCGATGTTCGCCATGAACATGCCAAAGGCGATGTCGCCTGGCGCGCCAGCGCTCAGGATCTCTTTGCCACCGTCTGGGGACGCAGCCGGTCCGAGGTGGAGGTGCTCGGTGACCCGGAAGTTTCGCGTCAGTGGTCGACCGTGGCGCCCTAGCGATCCCGTACTCCCGGGTTGAAGCGCCCGGTCGGATCGAAGGATTCCAGTAAACGGCTTTCGAGAAGGGCAACGGCCGGCTGAACAGGCGGTCTCGGCTGGGACTCGGTGTGGTGGACCGTTCCCACACCGATTTCGGCCCAACAGCGACCCGGGGCCCGAGCGACGACATCGCCGAGGAGGCGCGGAGCCACCGACCATCGAACGGGAAAGTCGCTCACGTTCGGCGCGGTGGACTCCTGCGGGCTCCGTCCCAGGAGAGACGTGAGCCGCGCGACGGCCGCATCGATGTCATCGGGGTGCCCCTCGAGACAGATGCGCAGGACGATTCCGTTCCAGAGCAGAGCCGCAGGACGAAAGAGCGACCCGTACACAGCACCAACCATCGCCGAGTCGGCGGGTACTTCCCACCACGTACTACGGGGCGGCAGCGGTCGCGTCCGCAGCAGCACGTCGGAGAAGAATCCGAGTGATCCCCCGGACCCGACCAAGAGCCGACAGAGGTCGAACCCGCTGACGTTCTTCACCGTCGAACCGCCGGCGGTGATCATCTCCCCGTCGTGACCGACGAAACGGATTCTCAGAACGGAATCCCGAACCGCCCCGCGACCCAGCCGTCGCACATCGCTGTGTCCGAGGGCCAAAGCCCCGCCGACGGTGCCCGATCCCCGTGGAGACGACGGCAGGTTGACGCACTGTCCCACTTCGGAAAGGGCACTCTGAAGCTCGTCGACCGCTGTTCCCGCACCACATTCCACGATCATTTCGTCGGCCCGCAACATGGTGATCCCCGCCGGTGCCGCCACGGTTCGAACTCCCGCCGGCGCCGGCCGACGAGTTTGGTGTCCTCGAAGCCATACCGGACCGGAGGATCCCACGGAACGAGCGAAATCCTCCGAGTTCAGATCCATGGTCCGTCGTTCGTCTCATCGATCATCGACGGGCCGTCGGACGGATGCTCACCACACGAGGCCGGTCGGGGGAGAACCTTGGTGGGGTTGGCCAGGCCGTCGGGGTCGAAGGCGACGCGCATGCGTTGCTGCGCATTCAGATCCGCAGGCCGGAACATGAGGGACATGAAATCCCGCTTCTCGAGTCCGATGCCATGTTCCCCGGACAGGACGCCACCGGCGGCGATGCTGACGGCGATGATCTCGGCCCCCGCTGCGTGGACCCGCTCCATGATGCCCGGGTCCCGCTGATCGAAGATGAGCAACGGATGCAGGTTGCCGTCTCCGGCATGGAACACGTTCAAGACCTGAAGATCATGTCTCGCGGCGATGGCGTAGACCTCGTTCAGAACTTCGGTCAACCGGTGTCGGGGCACGACCGTGTCGTGGAGGTAGTAATTCGGCTTGATCCGGGCAATTGCCCCGAAGGCGTTCTTGCGGGCCTTCCACAGCAGGGCGCGCTCGGCCTCGTCGGCAGCCACCCTGATGGTGCGCGCCGAGAACGAACGGCCGATGGCCGTGATGCGCGCGACCTCGGATTCGACCTGTGCTGGTGAACCGGCGACCTCCACGAGCAAGGCCACCGCAGCATCGGTGGGAAGACCGGCGCCGACGAAAGCTTCGACGGCCTGCAGGCAGAGGCGATCCATCATCTCGAGTGCGGCCGGCACCATCCCGGAGGCGATGATCGTGCTCACGGTGTCGGTTCCTTGTTGCACCGTGGCGTAATCCAGCAACAACGTCCGCACGACCGGAGGATTCTGCGTCAGTCGGACACAGATCCTGGTGGCGATACCGAACATTCCCTCGCTGCCCACGAATGCACCCCGCAGATCGAACCCGTCGGCGTCGGGAGTTTCTCCGTTGAACTCCACCACCGAACCGTCGCCGAGCACCACCTCCAGGCCGCCGACGTGTTGTGCAGTGACCCCATCGGCCAGGCAGTGCGGACCACCGGAGTTGTTGGCCACATTGCCCCCGATGGAACAGCTCTGCTGGCTGCTCGGGTCGGGAGCGAAGTGCAGACCGTAGCGAGCGACTGCCCGTGTCAGGTCGAGATTGAGAACCCCCGGTTCCACCCAGGCCGTGCGCTGATCCACGTCCACCGAGAGAATCCGATTCATTCGCGTCGTGCAGATCACCACCGCTCCCCCCAAGGGAGTCGCCCCGCCGGCGAGACCCGTACCCGAACCACGGGCCACGAAGGGAACACGATGGCGATGACAGGCCCGTACTGCGGCCTGCACCTCTGCGGTGCTGTGCACGAAGCACACTGCTCCGGCACAACCGGAGATGTTCGAAGCATCACGGGCGTAGAGACCCAATTCGGACCGACCGAGATGCACGTTGTCAGGGCCGAGGACGTCTCTCAGTTCGGCAACGACTGCGTCGTTCATCGTCCCCGAGTGGAACGAGCTGCATCCCGGAGGACGATGACCTTCGAGTCGTTCGTGGGCGACACGTCCTTCGGAATCCTCGGGTTGCCAGTTGTCCGGTCGTCGAGTCGCGAGCGCAATTCCTGTTCGCGCCGACGCATGACGTCCGCACCTTCCTTGACGGCCTCACGGGCGTTGGTGGCCACTGATCGCACACGCTGCACTCCCCGCTCAGCGACCCGATACGGGGTGAGTGCCACCACTCGGCGACGCACTCGCCGACCGAGAACGACCACGGCTCCGGCCCCAGTGGCCAGACCGGTGGCGAACCACACGAGTCTCTTGATCATGACGACTTTCCTCTTCGGCGACGACTCACGAGGGGGGCGCCCGGACGTTTCGCGACCGGTCGACTCCGGATGCCGCAGGCGACTCGCGGCGCGCGACGTTCCGCTGGCCAACGCGGCGATCTTGATCACCGGAGCCGACAAGGCCACCCGGGTCACCCGACTCGTACCCTCGATGGCTCCGCTGATGGCCTCGGCGGACCCGATGACCCGATCGAACCGGTACAAGTCCTCGCGGGCTTCCTCCATGACCAGACGCGCCCCATCGGTCGATGACTGCAAGGACTCGAGCAGTGGTTCCATTTCCTCGCGCCAGGACTCCACTTCGCGACGGAGCAGGCGCATGGCGTCGAGGACCTTGACCAGAACCACCACCAGCGCGGTGAAGGCGATGATCACCAGGACCATGCCGACGGTCAATGCAAGTTCCGTCCCACTCACGACGGGGAATCCTTCCGACGTTCGATGTCGTCCATGATCTTCTTGAACTTCTCCTCGGTGCCGAAATCACTCGGCCGGTACCAGGTCTTGTCGGCCAGGGCGCTCGGCAGATACGACTGGTCCACCCAGGCGCCTGGATGGTCGTGAGGATACTGGTAATCGCGGCCATGACCGAGAGCGGCCGCTCCGCGATAGTGCCCATCGCGCAGGTGCGCAGGCACCTCCCCCACTGCGCCGGAGCTCACATCGGATCGAGCATCCCAGATCGCCGTGGCTACTCGATTGCTCTTCGGGGCCAGGGCCAGATACAGCGCAGCCTGGGCCAGATTCAACTGCGCTTCGGGAAGTCCCACCATCTCGAGAGCCTGGGCCGCAGCCACGGCCTGGGAAAGGGCGAACGGGTCGGCCAGACCCACGTCCTCGCTGGCGAGAATCACCAATCGTCGGGCGATGAATCGGGCATCCTCGCCCGCCTCCAACATCCGGGCCAAATAGAAGATCGCCGCCTGCGGATCGCTCCCGCGAATGCTCTTGATGAAGGCGCTGATCACGTCGTAATGGTCGTCCCGTCCATAGCGCACTGCCGTCGTGGACAGTGCCGATTCGACCGAGGCGAGGTCGATGACTCCGTCGCTGCCGAGTGCGGCCGCCACGTCGAGAGCGGTCAGGATCTGGCGACCGTCCCCCGCTGAGCGGGCCACCAACAAGGTCCGCGCTTCGTCGGTGATGGACCGACCGAGCACACCCGCGGCTCGATCCACCAAGGCGCCGAGAGCCGCCTCGTTCAGGGGTTCGAGTCGGAACAACGTGCTGCGGGATCGGAGCGGAGCGTTCACTTCGAAGAAGGGATTCTCGGTCGTGGCCCCGATCAGGATCAGCGTTCCGTCCTCGACAGCCGGAAGGAGCGCGTCCTGTTGGGATTTCGAGAAGCGATGGATCTCGTCCAAGAAGAGGATGGTGCGCTGACCATGCATCCCGAGTCGCTCCCGGGCGCGGTCGATGACCTCCCGGACATCCTTCACGCCCGCAGTGACCGCCGAGAGTTGTTCGAAAGCCGCCGATGTCGAGCCCGCAACGGCCAAGGCCAGAGAAGTCTTTCCGGTTCCCGGCGGCCCCCAGAGAATGACGCTGTGCAGACGATCCCGTTCGACGAGTCGACGCAACGGTCGGCCGGGTCCGAGCAGATGTTCCTGACCGACGACCTCGTCGATGTGCCGAGGCCGCAGGCGCGCCGCCAACGGAGCTCGATCCCGCAACTCGTTGTCGGCGGCAGCGCTGAACAGATCGCTCACGGCAGGATCCGAGCGAAGGCTCGCCCATAACAGTCTCGACGGAATGGGGGCAGACCGTCCATGATCTGCTGTGGCGACATCCACTTCCAGCCGCTGAATTCCACTCCGTCGGGTCGGGGTTCCACATCGCATCCCTCGGGAACACCGAAGAGGAACCACTTCTGGATCTGACCACGACGGTGTCGTCCGTCCTTGACGCGAGAACGGATTTCGTCGGGCCATTCGTAGGCGATCCATTCGGGGAGCTCGACCACCAGGCGTACATCGGTGCGCCTCAACCCAGTTTCTTCTTCCAATTCCCGCCAAGCGGCGGCGACCGGTTCTTCGTCCGCGTCGAGTCCGCCCTGTGGCAGTTGCCAGGCTCCAGGGACGTCGGCTCGTTCGAAGGCCAACAGATCACCGTTTTCCCGGCGCACCACCAGCACGACACCGGCTCGGAACACCTGAGAGGTCATTTCAAGCCTTGGGAGGCACGATCCGCAGTCCCAGATCGGCCACCTGTCCGGCGTCGGCCGGATTCGGCGCCCCGGTCATCGGGTCCTGACCGCTCTGGGTCTTGGGGAAAGCGATCACTTCGCGGATGTTCTCCTCCCCGGCAAGAATGGCCACCAAGCGATCGAGACCGAAGGCGAATCCTCCGTGGGGCGGCGCACCGTAGGTGAAGGGACGCAAGAAGAAGCCGAATTTGCGGTCGGCCTCCTCTTCGGTGATTCCCAGGGTCTGGAAGACCTTGCGTTGCATATCGGGTTCATGGATCCGGATCGACCCCGAACCGAGTTCCCAGCCATTGAGGACCAAGTCGTAGGCCAACGAACGAACCGAGGTGGGGTCGGTATCGAACTTGTCGATGTCGTCGGGATGAGGTCGGCAGAACGGGTGGTGCCCGGGCTTGGGTCGACCGGTCTCCTTGTCGATTCCCACGAAGAGCGGGAATTCGGTCACCCACACGTAGCGATAGGGGCCCTCGTGGACCGGTGGACGGCCGAGATCGTTGCGCAACTGCCCGAGCACTTCGCAGGTGGTGTCCCACGCATCGGCCACGATGAGAACGAGATCCCCGGGAGATGCCCCGAAAGCCGCGGTGATTCCAGCCATCTCCGATGGAGACAGGAACTTGGCCACCGGAGAATCGAATTCGCCCGACGCGCCGACCTTGATCCAGACCAACCCTTTGGCCCCCAACTTCTTCGCTCGGTCGGTGAGGCCGTCCAACTTGTTGCGACCGAACTCCTCGGCTCGACCCGCCGCGCAGATCCCTTTCACGCTGGTCGCACCAGCGAAGGCCTTGAATTCGGTCGCCGTGAAGAGCTCGGTGAGATCGACGAGTTCCATTCCGAAGCGCAAGTCGGGTTTGTCGACTCCGAATCGATTCATGGCTTCTTTCCAGGTGATCTGCGGAATCGGGTCCGGTCGTACCCCGGTCACGGCCTCTGCCGCGGCCAGAACCGCTTCACTGATGGCGGCCAAGACGTCGTCCTGAGTGACGAAACTCATTTCGGCGTCCAACTGCATGAATTCGTATTGCCGATCGGCACGCAGATCCTCGTCTCGCAGACAGCGAGCGATCTGGTAGTAACGATCGATTCCGGCCACCATCAACAATTGCTTGAAAAGTTGGGGACTCTGTGGGAGGGCGTAGAACGATCCCGGTTCCTTGCGCGAGGGCACCAGGAACTCCCGGGCCCCTTCCGGTGTGGAGGGAACCAGCATGGGAGTCTCCACTTCCACGAAACCCTGCCGCTCCATGGCGGCGCGCACCGCTGAATTGACCCTGGCGCGAGTGCGCAGGTTCTTCTGCATCCGCGTGCGCCGCAGGTCCAGATAGCGATATTGGAGGCGAACGTTCTCGTCGACGTCGTCGGCTCGCTGGTCGATGGGGAAGGGAGGCGTGTCGGCACTGCGGAGGATCTCGACGGTGCATTCTCCGATCTCGATCTCGCCAGTGGCCAGTCCGGTGTTCACGGTTCCCTCGGGACGTTCGCGAACCGTCCCGGTGATGCGCACGACGTACTCGTTGCGGAGATCAGCATTACCGTCCACCACGCACTGCACGATGCCGCTGTGGTCCCGCAGGTCCACGAATGCCAATTTCTCTCCGTGCTCCCGTCTCTTGGCCACCCAGCCACAGACACTGACCGAGATGCCGATATCGGTTGCCGAGAGTTCGCCACACATGTGGGTTCGCATCGAGGTGGCTCTGGGTGAAGGGTTCATGACAATGCTTTCTTGATGGCGGAGGCGAGATCGGATCTGTTCACGGTCTCCTGGGAGGGATGGTCCTGGTGATCCCGCAACCAGCGCAGGACAGCGACGCCGCTGGCCTGCTCGTCGGGACCGATGATGACGGCGATTCGGGCTCCGCTGCGATCGGCAGATTTCATCTGGCTCTTCATGCTGCGGTTGTCGAACGACCGCTCCACCACCAATCCGAGCCGGCGCAATTGGTCGGACACCACGAGCGCCTCGCGGCCTCCGGTGACGTCGACGACGAAGACATCGGCCACGTGGTCCACAGGAGCGAAGACACCCTCGTCGTCACAGGCGATCAACGTCCGGTCCAGACCGATGGCGAATCCGATTCCTGGAGTCGGCGGTCCCCCGAGGGCTTCTACGAGAGAGTCGTAGCGGCCCCCTCCTCCGAGGGCGTTCTGCGCCGAATCGAGGGTTTCTCCCACGTACTCGAAAGTGGTCTGACGGTAGTAGTCCAATCCGCGCACCAGCGTGTCGTTCACGAAGAAGGGAACGCCAATGGCCGACAGACCGTCCTGAACTGCGGCGAAGTTCTCGAGCGAGCGAGAACCAAGAAAGGCGCCGATGCGCGGCGCCTCGGCCACGATCGGGCGATCGAGCTCCCGTTTCGAGTCGAGAACCCGCAAAGGATTGCGCGCCAGGGTGGCCCGACTCTCTTCGGACAGTTCCGCTGATCTCTTCGTGAAGTACGACGCGAGAGCCTCCACGTAGAGCCGGCGTTCCTCGGACTCCCCGAGCGTGTTCAGATGCAAGGACACCTGCCGAAGTCCGAGACTGCGCAGGAATTGCCAGCCGAGGGCCAGCACTTCGACGTCCAAGTACGGATCATCGGCCCCGAGAACTTCGACACCCACCTGATCGAATTGGCGGTACCGGCCACGCTGGGGTTTCTCGTACCGGAAATTCGGACCGGAATACCAAACCTTCCACGGGGTCGCCGGACGATGTTGCACGAATGCACGGCAGACACTGGCGGTCTGTTCGGGTCGAAGGGCGATGTGACGGTCACCCTTGTCCACGAAGTCGTACATCTCCTTGGTGACCACGTCAGTGGCCTCCCCGACCCGTTGGAACACCCCGATGTCTTCGAGAAGTGGGGCGATGACCAGACCGTACCCCGCCGAGGACACCGTGTCGCCGAACACTCCCACGAAGCGGCGCCAGCGGTCCGATTCGGGAGGGAGAATGTCCCGCATACCCGGACTGGTCTGGAATGCACGCACGATCAGTCAGGCTACCCCGACCCAGGTCTTGGTCCGGTCAGTTTTCGTCGCTGGCAGCGGCGCGACCAGGGACGGAGCGATACGCGTCGTAGACACCATCGATCTTCTTGATCATCCGCAGGACCGAGTCGAGATGATTGGGGTCGGCCAATTCGAATTCGAAACGCATCTTGGCGATCCGGTCGCCACCGGTGTGGGTACTGCAGGCCACGATGTTCACGTGCTGCTCCGACAGTGCGTTGGCGACGTCACGGAGAAGGCGGGATCGATCGAGGGCGGTCACCTCGACTCCGGCCCGGAACGACGTTGGCGCCGCCGATCCGTCCCACTCCACGTCCACGAGTCGGGCAGCCTGACCATCGGCGAAGGATTCGGCATTGGCACAGTCCGCCCGATGCACGCTGACGCCCCGTCCGCGGGTCAAGAAGCCGAGGATCTCGTCACCGGGAACCGGCGTGCAGCATTTCGACAATCGGACCAGAACGTCGTCGAAACCGTCGACGTGGATTCCGGCGTTGTTCGACTTGCGCCGCAGATCATGCGGGCGTCGCGCCGACGCGGTGAGACGCTCGTCGGAGGTCGCATCCTGAAAATGACGCGAGACCCTTTGGGCCAACGGTCGGGTCGGAACGTGACCCTCGCCGATGGCCGCCAGCAACGTGTCCACGTCGGAGTAGTTGAGGCCTTCCATCTCCGCAACCAGATGGTTGCTCTCGAGAACGAGATTGAGGGGAAGATGCAGACGTCGAAGTTCGCGTTCCAGGTCCTCGCGTCCGGATTCGATCAGGTCCTCGCGTCGTTCACGGGAGAACCATTGGCGAATCTTGTTGCGCGCCCGTGGCGAAGCGGCGAATTCGAGCCATCCCTCCGATGGACTGGCCGACTCGACCTTCGAGGTGAAGATTTCGCAGGTGTCCCCGGACTTCAGTAGATGATTGAGCGGCACCAAACGACCGTTGACCCGGGCTCCGATGCAGGCATTGCCGATCTCGGTGTGGACCGAATACGCGAAGTCCACCGGGCAGGAACCGAGCGGCAGCGCGATGACTCGGCCTTTGGGAGTGAAGACGAAGATCTCGTCCTGATCGAGATCGGTCTTCAGACTCTCCATGAATTGGGCCGGATCGGCGATGTCGCTCTGCCAATCGATGATCCGATTCAACCAGTCGATGTCCGGCGTCTCGGCCCCGTCCTTGTAGGCCCAGTGCGCCGCCACTCCCCATTCGGCGCGTTGATGCATCTCGCGGGTGCGGATCTGGATCTCGAGCGGCTTGCCACCGGGTCCGATGACCGTGGTGTGCAGGCTCTGATAGAGATTGAACTTCGGCATGGCCACGTAGTCCTTGAAACGACCAACGATCGGATTCCAGTGTCCGTGGATGCACCCGAGGGCGGCGTAACAGTCCTTCACCGAATCCACGACGACCCGGATCGCCATGATGTCGAAGATCTCGTCGAACTCCTTGCCCTTCTGGATCATCTTTTCGTAGATGCTCCAGAGGTGCTTGCCTCGGCCCGTCACCTCGGCATCGATGGTGAGATCGCCGAGGAAGGTGCGGACATCGGCCATGGCCCGAGCCAAATAGATGTCCCGCTCCGGACTGCGACTGCTCACCAGGTGATCGAGCTCGGCGTACCGTTTCGGATAGAGCGACGCGAAGGCCAGGTCCTCCAATTGCTGCTTCAGACCTTGCATGCCCAGACGATGCGCAAGTGGCGCATAGATGTCGAGAGTCTCATTGGCGATCCGCTGCTGCTTTTCATGGGGCATGGAAGCGATGGTGCGCATGTTGTGCAACCGATCGGCCAACTTGATGATCAGTACTCGCAAGTCCTTGGCCATGGCCACCAACATCTTGCGCATCGACGCCGCCTGTTGGGCCTCCTTGGAATCGAACTGGATCCGGTCGAGTTTGGTGACACCGTCCACGATGGCCGCCACGTCTCCACCGAATTCCCGCTCGACGTCGTCCAAGGTGATCTCGGTGTCCTCCACGGCATCGTGAAGCAACGCCGCCACGACCGATGTTTCGTCCAGTCCGATGTCGGCCACGATCTTGGCCACTGCCAGCGGGTGATTGATGTAGCCCTCACCGCTGCGTCTGGTCTGTTGTGCGTGGGCCGTCCGGGCGGTCTCGAAGGCCTTGGTCATGAGCAACGTCGAGGTCCGCGGATGACTCCGTCGGAACGAGACCAGAACCGGGGACATCTCGTCCACTGGGGAAACGTGTTGGCGCCTCCAGGGCAGGAGTCGGGTCACGGTCGCCATGGGGCCATTATCGCAGTCACCAACCGGAAACTGCCGCGCTCACGATTTCAGAAGGTGAACAGCGTCTCGACCCGTGTGGCACCCAACTTCGCGCGCCCCCCGAGAGCGGCGAGTTCGATCAGCACTGCCAGGGCCACGATGTGCCCTCCGAGGGCCGAGACCAGTCGACAGGTCGCTGCTGCGGTACCACCGGTGGCCAGAACGTCGTCGACCACCAGGATCCGTTCATCGGGATGGATGGCATCCCGATGAATCTCCAGTTTGTCGGTGCCGTATTCGAGTTCGTACTCCTCGCGCACCACGGCCCAGGGCAATTTGCCGGCTTTGCGCACCGGCACGAAGCCGGCCCCGAGAGCCACGGCAATCGGCGCGCCGATGATGAAGCCGCGCGCCTCGACGCCGATGACCCGATCGATCGGAGTCTCCCGGAATCGCCCTGCCAGTTCGTCGATGGCTCGTCGCAGCTCCGGTCCGTTCCCGAGCAGGGGCGTGATGTCCCGGAAGGTCACCCCCGGAGTCGGGTAGTCGGCGATGGCCCGGATGAGGTTCTCCATCGCCCGAACCTAGCGCCTCTTCTTCTTGCGAGGCCGCGGTGGGTGCGTGAGCAGAGCCGTCGGTGCTGCCGGGCTGACCTGCTTGTCGATCTCTCCGTCGGCGGCGACGTGATGTCGGCGCACGGGCTTGGCCCCCACCATCGAGCCGGTCGCCACGAGATAGGCCAGTTCCTCACCAGTGGTGAGCTGTCCCCGCTGATTGAGATAGCGGCCTTCTCTTTCCTTGAGGAGGGTGAGCAGCGGGGTGGCCACGTAGATGGACGAATAGGCGCCGGTGATCATTCCCACCAACAATGCCACGGCGAATTCCCGCAGGCTCACGGCTCCGAGAAACCCGGAGCCCAGAATCAGAATCGACAGGACCGGGAGGATGGAGGAGAGCGAGGTGTTGATGGAGCGCATCAGCACCTGATTCATGGAGATGTTGCTGATGTCTCCCATCGACACTCTGGTTCCCGAGAACTTGGCCACATTCTCCTGGACGCGGTCGAACACCACGATGGTGTCGTAGAGGGAATAGCCGAGGATGGTCAGGAATGCCACCACGGTGGCCGGCGTGACCTCGAAACCGAACAACGAATACAGGCCCACGCTGATCACCACGTCGTGCAACATGGCAATCAGGGCCGCCAGGGCCATCCGCCACTCGAAACGCCAGGCGATGTAGACCGCCACCAACGCCAAGAAGATGAACAACGCCCGCACGGCCTTCTCGGTGATCGCTCGTCCCCATGACGAACTCACCGAACTGACCGACACTTCGTTCGAATCCACCTCGGCCGCCGTGGCCAGTGCCGTCTGAATGGCGGCTCGCACTTGCTCTGGTTGGTCCCCCACCTGGATTCGGATGGTCTGTTGGGATCCGCTGTCGAGAGTCTGAATCTTGGCGTTCTCGGAGCGGACGCCGTTGTCCTCGAGGATGCCACGCACACCGTCGGCGTCGATGGTTTCGGTCTTGGGAACCTGCCAGGCGACACCACCTTGGAAGTCGATGCCCAGATTGAGACCCCGAACCACGAGCGACGCCAGGGTGAGAACAACCAGGACTCCGGAAATCACGAAGGCGATACGACGACGTCCGAAGAAATCGAAGGAGGTCTCTCCGTCGACCAGACGACCGATGAGGGACTTTCGGCGCACACTCGTGGAGGTGCTCGGCTGAACCTGGTCGCTCACTGCGCACCTCCGACGATGGCGGAATCGGACCGCGGGGAGAAGAAACGTTTCGGACCGAAGCGCTGACTGCGTGCGAGCAGGACGACCGTCGGTCGCAGGAAGAACCAGGACACCACCAGGTCACACAGTGTCGACAAGGCCAGGAAGAAGGCGAAACCTCGTACCGAACCCACGGTCAGGTACCACAAGGTGAGGGCGCCGATGAGCGAGGCCACATCCGCGGTGAGGATGGTCTTCCATGCAGCCCGGAAACTTCGTTCCGCCGAACCGCGCAGCGTTCGTCCGGCCCGCATCTCGTCTTTCAGTTTCTCGAAGAACACCACATACGAGTCGACGGTGATCCCCACCGAGACGATGATGCCGGCGATTCCGGCCAGACTGAGGGCCAATCCGTTGGTCTGGGAGAGGAGCGAGATGACGTTCCACTGGATCAATCCGGACACCGTGAGGCCGAGGACCACGAAGAGAACCAGCACTCGGTAGTAGGCCAGCATGAAGGTCAGCACCAGAGCGATACCAACCAAACCGGAAATGATGGCCGCCCGCAAGGAGTCGTCACCAAGTGTCGGCGACACCAGTTGTACGGCCTGCACCTCGAGTCGCACCGGAAGTGCGCCACTCTTCAGGACCCGCGCCAAGTCGCGGGCTTCGGATTCGGAGAAGTTGCCGGTGATGTCCACCCCACCGCTGAACGACGGCTGACGAACCGCCGGAGCCGACTGCACCACACCATCGAGAACGATGGCCATGCGGCCGCTCGGACACACGGCCGTTCGGGAGTAGCACTCAGCAGCGCCCTGATTCCACAGACCGACACCAGCGGCTCCCGACTTGAGGGTCACCCGCACTCCCCAGGATCCTTGGATGATGTCGGCCTGGGCATCGCTGTTGAAGACCTCGCCGTTGGCGAATGCCGGCCCCAGTTGATACAACTCCGAACCGTCGGTGTTCTGCACCAACACGGTGGCATTCGGATCGTTTGGGTCACCGGCTTGGTCGGTCGGCACCGCCGGTTGCTGTGCGACCACCGTCGTGCTCGTCGCATCGACTGGGATGGTGGTCGTCGTGGCGGTGTCGACTGGAGCAATCGTCGTCACGGACGCCGGCAAGGCCCGTGGCGGACCTTGCGGAGCGGTGGTCGTCGGTTGCGCACCCGCGACGGCAGGAGCACTGGTGGACGATGATTCGGAGCCCGTGGTCGAGGGACCGTTGGACGTCGTCGAGGACCCTTCGGGACCGGTCGTGGACGAGGAGGAGGTGGGATCGAGGGGAACGGCACCGAGCACTGGACGCAACAGCACCGCTCCGGTCACCTGCACCAATCGGATTGCTTCGTCTTGATTGTCCACACCCGGAAGGTTCACCACGACGGCGTCGCCCTGGCGAATGATCTCCGGTTCGGCCACACCGAGAGCGTCGACTCGCTCGCGAATCCGTTCCACGGCGATGTCCAGGCTTTCCGAGTTGTATTCGCCGACGGGCTCCTGAGTCACGGCGACTCCGCCTTGGAGGTCCAAGCCGAGGGCCGGCCTGTTGGACGCGGCCACATTGCCCACGAGGGACGCCACGAGCACCAACAGGAGACCGGTGATGGAAATGACCAGGCGACGAGTGGCGAACACTGATCAGTCGCCTTCGTCGTTGCTGGCAGTCGGCTCTCCCCCGGCGGGTTCGACCGCTGGATTGATGCGACGGAGCATCGAATTGCGGGCGATCCGTATTTCGGTGTTGTCGGCGATCTCCAACCACACGACGTCACCATCGATGGCGTTCACGAATCCGTACACCCCGGAATTGGTGATGATCTCGTCTCCGACTTCGATTGCCCGTTGCAGTTCCTGGGCTTCTCGCAGGCGCCGACGCTGAGGGCGGATCATCAAGAAGTACATGGCGCCGCCGATGAGGGCCATGAAGACCAGAGTGAACAGGAAACTTCCGCCCGAGTCCTGCGTACTCGAGGTATTGGCGAGAAGGGACAACGGGGAACGTCCGAGGGGGGTGTTGAGAGGCATCTTCTTCTTCCGTATCGGCGGCGGGCATGAGCACTTCTGGGACGCCCTTTGGAACGCCCCGTGGCCCGAACGCCCGCAATGCTAGTCCTCCGGACTTCGAACAGGATGATCCCCGATTCGACCTCGGTCGGCGGTTGCTCCCGAAGCCCCTGGCTAGGCCCAGACGGCCAGGATCTCCCGTCGCAACGACTCGAAGCGGGATGCGGCGATGGCCGACCTCATCCGAGCCATCAGGTCCAGGGTCCAGGCCACGTTGTGCAGGCTCAAAAGGCGGGCCGCTGTCGGTTCGTTCACCTGGAACAAGTGCCGAAGGTACGCACGACTGTGCCGCCGACACACGTCACACGGGCAGGATGAGTCCACCGGGGACTCGTCGGTGGCGTGGCGCAGATTCTTCAGCTGCACCTTGCCCTCGTTGGTCAGTGCAGTCCCGTGCCGCCCGAGTCTGGTCTGCATCACGCAATCGAATTGGTCCACCCCGAGGGCCACCGCTTCCACCAGCGATGCCGGATCGCCCACACCCATCAAATAGCGCGGGCGATCGTGGGGCAGGACCTCGAGTGCCGCAGCAAGCGCTGGAAGCATTTCGGCGCGGGTCTCACCCACCGATAGACCACCGATTCCGTATCCGTCGAAATCGAGCGCAACGGTCGTCTCAGCACTTCGTCGTCGCCAATCCGGCGAGACCCCACCCTGCACGATGCCGAAGAGCGATTGATCGGGTCGTTCATGGACGGCGCGGGCGCGGGCCGCCCATTCTCCGGTCCGTTCCACCGCCCGTCTGATCTCCGACTCCGGAGACGGCAACGGCGGACAAACATCGAGCACCATCTGAATATCGGCGCCGAGCAGTGTTTGCGTGGCCACGGCCGACTCCGGAGTGAATCGATGGCGGCTGCCGTCGTAGGTCGATCGGAAGGTCACGCCGTCGTCGTCCACATCGGGTTGCAGCGAGAAGACCTGGAATCCGCCGGAGTCGGTCAAGGTCAACCCTTTCCATCCGGCGAAGCGACCGAGCCCGCCCAAGGCGGCGATGGTTTCCGCTCCGGGTCGCAGCATCAGGTGGTAGGTGTTCCCGAGAACGATTTCCGCGCCGAGGGCTTCGTAGTCGGCGGCGCTCAAGTACTTGATCGCTCCTCGAGTTCCGACAGGCATGAAACAAGGCGTGCGGTAGATCCCGCGGGCAGTCGTCGCCACACCGCAGCGCGCCCGACCATCGCTGGCCTCGGTCCGGAATTCAACGGGGAACATCGTCACCTCGGCCCGCCAGATGGCGGTTCAACAGCATGGCGTCACCGAACGACAGGAAACGGTAGTCGTGATCCAGGGCGAGGTGGTAGAGATCGCGCCACCGTGGTCCGATGAAGGCATCGATCATCACCAACAGGGTGGTGCGCGGCAAATGGAAGTTCGTCATCATCAGATCGACCACTTTCCAGTCGTATCCCCGGTGGATGTAGAGCCGCGTTCGACCGGACAGTTCGCCGAATGTTGCAGCACTCTCGAGGCAGCGAACCGCAGTGGTTCCCACAGCCACCACTCGACGGGCGCGGTCCGCTTTCTCCATCACTTGATCGGTGACGGCGTAGAACTCCGAGTGCATGGGATGCTGCAGGGGGTCGTCCTCGGTGATGGGACGAAAGGTGTCGACACCCACCACCAGCTCCACCGGTGCGATCTCGACGCCCTTGTCCCGAATCGCCGTCAGGAGTTCCGGCGTCAGGTGCAGACCCGCCGTGGGAGCGGCGGCCGAAGCCGGACGACGGGCATAGACCGTCTGATACCGCTAGACGGCGTTCTTCGGAACCGAACTCC
>JBMTPW010000003.1:0-29285 GCA_049444115.1 Ilumatobacteraceae bacterium
GACGTCGAATTCGGGTTGGAAGAAGGGAACCACGTCACCGGCGTTGATGGAGCGTCGCAGCTCGTCTTCTTCGCGGGCGCGCACGCTCATCTCGGTGCGAATGAGCGGGGTGAAGATCTCCACCCGATTGCGCCCGCTGCGCTTGGCTCGATGCAGAGCAGCGTTGGCAAAACCCAAGAGATCCGCAGCAGTGTCCCCCTCATCGGGACCGAGGGCCACACCGATACTCGAGGAAATGCGCACCGGCTTCCCGGTCATGGCCCCGGACCGCGTGGACTCCATTTCGATCTCGGTGTCCAGGGCCGCGGCCACACACCGAGCGGTCGCGATGACGGAGTCCAGTTGGGACCCGTCCTCGATCACGATGACGAATTCGTCTCCGCCGAGACGTCCGGCATGGGTGCGCTCGGGAAGGACGGCGTCGAGGCGCTGCGCGATGATCTGCAGCAGTTCATCACCTGCGGCGTGGCCGAGCGAATCGTTGATGCCCTTGAAGCGATCCACATCCAAGTAGAGAACGGCGATGCGACCGCTGGTCGACATCTCATCCACCGCGGTGTCGAGCAAGGCCATGATTCCTTGGCGATTGAGGAGTCCGGTGAGATAGTCGTGGGTCGCGGCGTGCGCCAACTTGGCGTTGGCATCGGCCAGTTCGCGCTGCTCCGTGCGCAGGTTGTCGAGCAGTTTGCGGGTACGACGCAACCAGGCGAGTCCGCCAGCGACGAGACCGGTCAATCCGCCGATGGCGGCCGAGGCGAAGGGCAGAGCCTTTGTGAGCACCGATGACTATCGGATGCTTCTCCCTGGACCTTGAACGAATCCGGAAGAATTCTTGCGAACGGAATGCCTCAGCGGCGGATTCGGAGCCGGGGGAGAACCATCGGCGTGCGCTGTTGGTAGGCCTCCCAGCCCGGTCGGCGCTCGGCGCTGCGCTGCTCGGCGATGGGGATACTGGCGGTGAAGAACATGATTGTCATGGCCAAGGCCCCGATTCCGGTCCACCACGAGTCGGGATCGGCCCCGAGCGCGAAGAACCACAATGACCACCACCAGAGCATTTCGCCCAGGTAGTTGGGGTGCCGAGATCGGGACCAGAGGCCCTGGTCGAGGACGTCACCCGGGGATTTGGTGCGGTTGAACCGTCGCAGGTCCACATCGGCGAAGTGCTCGAGGGCCACTCCGGTCAGGGCGGCGACCAGCGCAAGCAGATCCCAGAGGCCGAGATCACGTCGGTCGCCGGAGGCGGCGATCGACACCAGCGGCAGGGAGCCGAGGGTCACCACGATCAGGGGGAAGAGATGGACCGAAGTCAGACTGACCGCCCAGCGGGGCATGGGGGTCTTTTCGTAGAGCATTCGATAGCGCCAGTCCTCGTGATGGAGGCCCGGCCAGCCAATGGCCCAGTTGGCCGTGAGACGCAGGCCCCACAGCACGGCGCAACCGGCCACCAACCACCGCCGTTGGTCGTCACTGGTGAACTCGTCGGCCTGATCGAAGACCACGGCCAGCCAGATGGCGAAAGCCGGAGGCATGACACTCCACCAGGCGTCGAAGGTTGACCCGTTCCCCACGATTTGGCTGGCGATGTAGAGGAACGCCACCGAGACGGCGAAGCCGGCCACGAGTGCCGCCGTCGGGGACTCGGTGCCGTACTGGGCGGCCACGACGAGCGCCAGAACGGTGGCTACCGCATAGAGACCGATGATGACGGCGAAGGATCGTGAACGGTTGGAGGAGGACGACTCGCGCATGAGTCCATCCTGGCCGACAAGTGTGCCTCCAACGGGGTTCTGCGTCCGATCGAATCTCGGGCCGACCCCTACGATCGGCTCATGAAGCGTCGGTTGCTGACCATTCCCGGTCTCTATCTCGGTGGCTGTCTCTTGGTTTTCCTGGCGCCGTTGTGGGTGGTCATCGGTCTGGTGATCGATCTCGCGGCCCGACGCTTTCGTTTTCCGATCGTTCGTCTCCTGGCTTTCGCCGTGTGTTGGGCCTGGTTGGAGATCGTCGGCGTGACCGCATCGGGAATCTTCTGGGTCACCGGTCAGCGTCGCAATCGTTCGATTCATTACGCCCTGCAGCGGTGGTGGGCGGCGCGTTTGCTCGGTGCTCTGCGCCTCACCTGCGGGGTGCGTATCCAGGTGGAGAACGTCGAGGCCCTCCGTCCGGGTCCGGCCATCTTGTTGGCCCGTCACGCCAGCTTGGCCGATTCCCTGGTGTCGGCCTACGTGGTGACCACGGTTGCCGGAATGAACCCGCGCTACGTGTTGAAGCGCGAATTGCTCGGAGACCCCTGTTTGGACATCGTCGGCCAACGTCTGCCCAATCATTTCGTCATCCGGGATTCCCCTGATTCCTCGCAGGAACTCAAGGCCCTGGAGGATTTGGTGGCCGACCTCGATCAACGGTCGGTGGGCATCATCTTTCCGGAGGGGACTCGGGCCAATCCGATCAAGCGTCGACGGGCCCTGGAAAAGCTGACCGCACAGAAATCCGATCGTGTCCAGACCTTGGAGGGGTTGCGCCACTTGTTGCCGCCGCGGCCGGCCGGCACGGTGGCCCTCCTGCGTGGCAGTCAGGAGGCCGATGTGGTTCTCGGTTGGCACGTGGGATTCGAGGGTTTGGACACTTTCGGTGGAATCTTGCGGGCGCTGGCGCAACCGTTCCCACCGGTTCGCTTCGTCCTGCGCCGGGTACCGCGAGCCGATGTTCCCTCGGTGATGTCCCCTGACGGGTCGGCATTCGTGGCATGGTTGGACGAGCAATGGGTCGCCCTCGACGCCGAAGTCGACCAGGCCTTGCAAGAACGACATAGCTGAGCGACACGGATGAAAGAAGCAGGTGACGGATATGGCTGACGTGATGGGGTGGTCCGCTCTGGCGATCGCACTCTTGATGATCGCGACGTGGCTGGTGAGCGTGATCTTGAAGAACGCCTCCATCGTGGACATCGTCTGGGGACTGGGGTTCGTGGTCACCGCTTGGATTGCCCGAGGTGTGGGCGATGGGGACACCACGCGTCAGTGGATGCTCTGTCTGCTCACCACCATCTGGGGCTTGCGCTTGGCTTTGTATCTTCTGTGGCGCAATGCCGGACACGGTGAAGACTTCCGGTATCGATCCATGCGCAAACGGTGGGGAGCGCGCTTTCCGATCATCAGTTTGGTCACGGTCTTCGGACTCCAGGGGGTGCTGATGTGGATCGTCTCCCTACCGGTCCAGTTGGGTCAGGACGATCCCACCCCTGCTGTCGGTGCGTTGGCCATCGGCGGTTTCGTGGTGTTCGTCTTCGGACTGTTCTTCGAAGTCGTCGGTGATGCCCAGTTGGCGCGTTTCAAAGCAGATCCGGCCAACGCGGGAACGGTCATGGATCGCGGTCTGTGGCGATACACCCGGCATCCCAATTATTTCGGTGATGCCTGTGTTTGGTGGGGGTTGGCGTTGATCGCCGCCGAAACCGGCTCGGGAGCATGGGGCATCGTCGGCGCGGTGGTGATGACGATCTTCCTGCGGCGGATCAGTGGTGTCACCTTGTTGGAACGTTCCCTGAAGAAGCGACGTGCCGGGTACGAGGAGTACATGGCCCGCACCAGTCCCTTCGTTCCGCGGCCACCCAAGGCCACGCGCTAGTCGCCGTTCTGGTTCACACCTCACCCATTAGGGTGAGACCGTGAGTTCCCCGGCCGTGACCGCACCGTCCCGGCAACCTCGCAAGAAGTCGTTCACATTTCGATTCATCGCGCTGTTGCTGGCGGTATGCGCCGTGGGAGTGGGAATCTCGCTGATGGTGCGGGCCCAGTTGGGAGTGGCCCCGGCCGATGTGTTGGCCACCGGCGGAGCCGAACAATTCGGTATCGGCGTGGGCACCATGGGTTGGATCAACGGCTTCGCCTTCACGGCCTTGGCCATCGCCTTTCGTCGTCCACCGCAGTGGGGAACGTTGCTCGGCACGGTGATGGTGGGTCAGGCGGTGAACATCGCCCTGCCGCTCATGCCCGAATCGAATCTGCTGGTGGCTCGTCTGCCGATGATGCTCGGAGGGATGGCCCTGCTCTATCTGGCGATATCGGTGGGTGTGGCCACCACCTTGGGAACAGGTCCGATGGAATTGCTCATGCTCGGTCTGAACGACAAGGGCCTCAGCATGCAGGTGGCGCGGTGGGGTATCGAAGGTGTGGTGGTGACTGGCGGCATTCTGCTCGGTGGACAGATCGGTATCGGCACGGTGCTCTTCGTCCTCCTCACTGGTCCGGTTCTGGCGCGCACGCTTCCGCCGGTGGCGCGCTTCATGGGAACCGAGGTCACTCGGCAACCGGTGGGACTCGACGCTTGATCCGAACGCCTGGCGCGGGCTCGAGATCCGAAATCACGAGGTCTTCGGAAGGCGTTGCGACAGGATGCCGCGTGCCTCCAGATCGGTGATCTCGTCGTCACCGAGATGCAGCAGTTCCTGGAGGACCGGCCGATTGTCCTCACCTCGATAACGCGGTTCACCGGAGACTCCCACGGTGGCGTGCCGGAAATGCCACGGAGCATTGGGCACCCGTAGCTGTCCGCCGATGCGATCGGGAACCTTGGTGATGGCTCCTCGTTCCTTCGCCCATTCGCTGTCGGCCAATTCACGCACCGTGCGGACCACCCCCATGGCCAATCCATAGTGGGCGCAACGCTCTTCGAAGGCTTGGGCATCGGGTACCGTGGCGGCCCATTGCACCAAGTGATCGGTCAGGTCGGCAAAGTGTTGCAGGCGATCGGCCACCGTGGTGAAGCGGGGATCGTCGAGCAGATCGGGTTTATTCATCACCTCCACCATGAGCTCGAAGGTGCCGCGTTCGGCGGGGTGGCCGCTGATCACCACCGTCGTTCCATCGGCGACGCGCAGTATCGGATAGTCACCCGGACGGAAGGAGCGGATCCACTGCGGATCGATTTCGCCGTCGAAGAGTTCGTCATGGGCGTGCTCGTTGACGTACAACATGGTTTCGGCCATGGAGACGTCGATCCGGTCACCGCGTCCGGTGCGCTCGCGCTGATAGAGCGCCGCCAGGATCGCCGAGGTGGTCTCGAGAGCGGTGTAGGTGTCCGCATGGGACCACGGGTCGTTGCCATCGTGTCCGCCACGAGCGTCAATCTGCATGCGAGTGAGTCCGCTTTCCGCTCCGATCACCGTGGCATAGGCCCGGCGATGCACCCAGGGACCATCGGCGCCGTATCCACTGATGGAGGCATACACGAGGCGCGGTTGGCGTTTTGACAGAACGTCGTAACCGAGGCCGAGGCGATCCATCACACCCGCTCGATAGTTCTCCACCAGGACGTCCGAGACTTCCACCAGCCTCTTCAGGATCTCGGCACCCTCGGATGTGGTGAGATCGATGCTGAGACACTTCTTTCCGGCGTTCTGCTGGATGAAATAGGTCGCCAGCGAGCCCACCCGGGGCGAGGAGAAGCGAGTCAGGTCTCCGTCGGGAGGTTCGATCTTCAGGACTTCTGCGCCGAGATCGCAGAGCATGCGACCGCAATGGGGACCGGCCAATACCCGCGTGAGGTCGAGGACTCGAATGCCCTGGAGCGGTGCATGAGGACTGGATTGCCTGCCGGTCACCTCCCCATGATGGTCGCTCGGTACCCGCTGCACCCACCCCGGAAACCCACCAGGTGGGAATCCCAGCGTGTCTGGTTCGAGTGCTGACAACGTCTCGGGCAACGAATACGGTCACGGCATGGACGACGTGGCCGACCCCGGGAGTCGAAACGAACTTCCGAATTACGACGCACTGCCCACTCGAGCTGGTTTCCCGGCCAGTTGGGATCTCTGGGGCGAGGACGCCGTGTTCGGATGTCTGAACCTGTTGACAACCGATCGCGTGCGCGAAGCCGCCACATTGGTGCGCGAGGGACGAGTCTTCGCTCTCAACTGGAGCATGCGGCGACCGGATCCTCCGCTCTTTGGACGATCACCCTTTCGCCACGAGGTGACCGGCGCATCCACCAGCACCAGTCACGACGACGTGCTGCACGATTGGAACACCCAATCGAGCAGTCAGTGGGATGGATTCCGCCACATTCGCAACCATGCCGCTGGTGACGACCGCACCGTGCCGGGAACGGGACATTTCGGTGGCGTGCCCGATGAGGACCACGGCATCCATCATTGGGCGCAGCGGGGGATCGCCGGGCGTGCGGTACTCGCCGATCTCGGCCGCTGGCGTGAGTCAATCGGTCGACCCATTCGCTGTGACGATGCCGATTCGGTGGATGTCGCCGAGATCGCCGACTGTCTCGCCGCGCAGGGTACGACCTTGCAGACCGGAGACGTGTTGTTGGTGCGCTTCGGTTGGATCACGTGGTACGAAAGTCAATCGGACGAAGTGCGACGTCAACTCGCCGATGCGGGTTCGTTGCGAGCTCCAGGCTTCCGACCGGGTGAAGAGTTGGCGCGCACCTTGTGGAATCTGCACATCGCCGCCATCGGGTGCGACAACCCAGCGGTCGAAGTGTGGCCGCCGGGCGCAGCCAGTTCACCGGAACACGAAGCCGAAGTACGCGCCGATCGCAAGCGTCTGCACGAGATCTTCACCCATACGTTGTTGTTGCCGATGCTGGGTCTGCCTCTCGGTGAGATGTGGTTCCTCGACGATTTGGCCGAGCACTGCGCGCGCATCGGGCGTTACGAGAGTTTCTTCGTTTCCGCTCCGTTGAACCTGCCCCAGGGTGTGGCCAGTCCACCGAATGCTTTGGCGTTGATGTAGGTCACTACGATTCGGGCATGTCGAAATCCGCTCAACCACTCGCTGGCAACGTCGCTCTGGTCACTGGAGGAGGCTCGGGCATCGGATTGGGTTGCGCCCGGGAACTCGTGCGGGACGGAGCCGCCGTGATGTTGGCGGCCCGCAACGTCGACCGTCTGCAGAGCGCGGCGACCGAACTGCGCGGCCTCGGTGGCGAGGTGCACGCGGTGGCCTGCGACGTGACCAGTGAGGACAGTGTGCAGGCCGCCTGTGCTGCGGCCCAGACGGTGGGTGCGCTCACGATGGTGGTGGCCAATGCCGGATTCGGTACCGGGGGGCCGATTCACCTCACCAATCTGGATGATTGGAATGCCATCATGGCCACCAATCTCACCGGGGCCTTCCTGACCATCAAACACGCCGTCCCGCACCTGGCCGCCAATGGTGGCGGATCCATCGTGGCCATTTCCTCCATCGCCGGACCGGTGACCCATCGATTCATGACCCCCTACGACGTTTCCAAGGCCGGATTGGAGATGCTCATCCGTCAGACCGCGGATGAGTTGGGTTGCCGCAACATCCGTGCCAATGCCGTGCGACCCGGACTCGTGCCCACCGATGCCACCGAGGGTCTCATGAGCATGGAGTCGATCGTCGAGGACTATCTGCAGCAGATGCCTCTCGGTCGCGTGGGTACCACACAAGATGTGGGTCGGCTGGTGCGGTTCCTGCTCGGTCCCGAGAGCTCTTGGATCACTGGAACCTGCATCAGCATCGACGGTGGTCATCACCTGCGGCGCGGACCGAACATCGAACCGGCCATGGAAATGGTGCTCGGTGACGCTCGCTATCCGAGCGGCCCCAACTGAGACGACGCCGGCCTATTGCGGAGACAGGTGCCGCAAGGCCATGGCGCTGTACAGCGCGATACCGGTGACCATGGCGCCCTCGTCGTAGTACACCCGATTGGAGTGATTCGGAGCTGCAGTGGCTGGATTGCGCTCGGGAGGAGTGGCGCCGAGGAACATCATCGCTCCCGGTACGTGATTCAACACGTACCCGAAATCCTCGGCCCCCATCACCGGAGTGGGCAGTTCGATGAAACGATCGGCTCCGGCAACCTCACGGGCGATACCTCCGGCGAACGCAGCGGCGGAAGCATCGTTCACGGTGACGTCGTAGCCGTCGTTCAGTTCGACCGACACTTCCAGTCCATGGGCGGCGGCGATTCCTTCGGCGACCCGCTTCACGCCATCGTGCACCTGACGGCGGGTATGTTCGCTGATGGCTCGAATCGTGCCGTTGATTTCGGCGGTCTCGGGAATGACGTTGAACGCCGTACCGGCATTGATCTTGGTGACAGTGAGAACTCCCGGATTGAAGACGTTGATCCGGCGGGTGATCATGGACTGCAGGGCCTGCACGATCTCGCAGGCCACCGGAATGGGATCGAGCGTTCGGTAGGGCTCACTGGCATGACCGCCCCTACCGGTGAGACGAATGGTCCAGGTGTCGCTCGAGGCCATCAGTGGACCGCCGCGAGTGCTGACGAATCCAGTCGGCAGGGCCGAAGTGGTGTGGAGAGCGAAGGCTCCAGTGACCGGAGACGGTGTGCCATCACTCAGAGGGCCGACGTTCAACAACCCCTCGTCCAACATGTGCACTGCGCCGCCATGTCCCTCTTCACCGGGTTGGAACATGAACAGCACGCGGCCTCGTAGTTCGCTCCGATGTCCACTCAGGAGACGCGCTGCTCCGGCCAGCATGGCGGTGTGGGTGTCGTGGCCACAGGCGTGCATCACGTTGTCGACCCGCGAACTGAAGTCCACACCGGTGTCCTCGGGCATCGGCAACGCGTCCATGTCGCCGCGCAAGAGAACGGTCGGTCCGGGAGCAGTTCCTTCGAGAGCGGCCACGATTCCCGACGTCGTGTCGTGAAGGGTGATGTCGAGGGGCAGTCCTTCGAGAGCGTGGAGGACACGTTCACGGGTACGGGGGAGATCATTGCCCAGTTCGGGCCACTGATGGAGATCTCGGCGCAGGGTGACCGCGTCCTCGAGCAGGTCGCGGGCTTCGTCGTTGAGAGTGGAGAGATCGGCCGGTGCGGACATGAGGTCATCGTAGACATTCCCGGGTCGAGGAAATACCGGCCCGGTCGGAAACTGGCAAGATCGGGATGTGAGCGACTCCGGTGAACCGATGGTGGGGGTCCAACCGGGGGATCAACTGGTGGAGATCGTGAATGAGGCCGGTGTCGTCGAGCGGATCGTGACTCGACGAGAGATGCGCGCCGATCGCTTGCGGCATCGGTCGGTCTTCGTGGCGGTGATGGACGATCGGAATCGACTACTGGTCCATCGTCGATCTCCGCACAAGGATGTGTGGCCGGGCTGGTGCGATGTCGCCGTCGGTGGAGTGGTGGCCGTCGGTGAAGATTTCGAGACGGCCGCCCGACGTGAAGTTTTCGAGGAAATCGGACTGGTCGATGCCGATCTCGAGATCCTCGATGGCGGTTTGTTGCAGGCCTATCAGGACGATCAGGTGAGCCTCGTCGGTCGATGTTTTCTGGTGCGCGGCTCGGGACCCTTTCGCTTCCACGATGGCGAGGTGGTGGAAGCCTGGTGGTCGACTCGCCAGGAGTTCGAGGCGTCGGGTGAGCGGTTCTTGCCGGACAGCGTTTCTTTGCTCCTGCCCCTGCTCGCTTCCTGGATGTGAAGTTCCTCCGTCGATGGATTCACCGCAGTGCGGGTTCGCGTCCCCACAGTGCCTGTCGTACCACGTTGATGACGAACACGGGGAGAGCACATGGCACATGTCGGTGGCGGAATGGCAGGAATGATCGGAGCGGATCCCGATCAGTTGATGCAATTGGGCAGCACCATGACACGGCAACGCGAAGTGGTTGAAGGAATCGTGTCCCTGGTGGGCTCGCATCTCGCCAACACTCTTTGGTCCGGGCCGGCTCGCCAGACCTTCGAATCCGAATGGCAGTCCTCGTTTCGCGTGGCCCTCACCCGGTTGGGCGAGGCCTTCGAAATGGCCGGACGGGACTGTCACGCCCGGGCGAACGAGTTGAGGCGCGTGATGGGAGTCGGCTGAACCTACGATGTCGGACGTGTTGCGCGTCGAGTTCACCATCGAACCCTTCGTCGAAGGTCAGCCCGGTCCACATGTGCTGGAGGCGGTGGCCGCCGTGGAGGCCCTCGGACTCGCAGTGGAATTCGGCCCCTTCTCCAGTTCCTTCACGGCCGAAGGGGACGCGGTCGCCGCTGCGGTTTCGGTGCTGCTCGGCCAGGCCTACGCCCACGGTGCCACCCATGTTTCGCTCCATATCGAACCGGCGGATGCAGGTGACGTGGGGTTGCCATGAGCGCCGACCTTCCGCTGGCGATTCGCCAGATGTTGACTCCGTTGGCCGAGGCTCTCGGTTGCACATTGATTGCCGGTGACCATCTGGAGGCCGCAGACATCCCGCTCGTTCTGGATGGTCAGGTCGTTGGTGGTGTCCGTCTGCCGGCTCTCCACGGTGCTCTCGATCGCATGATCGAGGCAGTGGAAAGAGAAGTCGGCTGTCGGCTCGCAGTCATGACCCGCGAACAGAAACAGCAGGCCATCCGCTCACTCGACGATCGGGGAGCTTTCACTCTGCGCCGGGCCGTGGAGGACGTGGCCGACGCCATGGCGGTGTCGCGGATCACCGTTTACAACTATCTGAATGCCATTCATCGTTGACCCGAGTTGGCGGTGAGCAAACCGAGGTTCAGCCGATTTCAGCCTGGCGCAAGCGGCAGATAGTCCTGGAGGCGACCGAGGGTGAACCCCGACCAGTCCAACCACGCCTTCAACGTCTGCAGGTTGCTGAGGAGATCCCTGCGGAAATGGGTGAGGAAGATGTCGCCGGGTTGGAGAAGTTTCCGATGCATGATGTCGATGTTGCCCTCCCACAACGACGAGTTCCACAACACCACGGCGTTCAGTCCGCATGAGGCCGTGGCCCGTTGGGTGTTCTTGTCCCAACTCCCGAATGGTGGACGCATGAGGTGACCGACGTCGCCGAGAGTCGATCGAATGAGGTCGGTCATTGCGCAGATCTGGTGGGCCTGGTCCTCCACGTCCATTCCCTTGAGTGTCGGATGACCAAGGGTGTGCGAGCTGATGGTGCCGCCGACCTCCAGGACACGGGCGAAGTAGGCCGGGTCCTCCTTGAACTCTCCCGACACCAGAAAGAGCGTGACCGGCCATTCGTTCTCGACGATGAAGTCCATGGCTGCCGGATCTCGGACGATGCCGTCGTCGATGGTGAGAAAGACCACATTGTCGGTGGTATCGACCTTGCGGATGACCGGGGCCATACCGTCGACGGGTACGACGGGAGCAACTGGACCGCTCGGAGTGCCGGGCGGCACCGTGGTCGTGGTGGTCGTGGTGGTCGTGGTCGACGTACTGGTGGTCGTGTCGGGCGTCGAAGACGTGCTCGGTGCGACGGATGTCGTATTCGACTCGACGGTGCCGGTGGTCGATTCCGAACCACATGAAACCAAGACGGCGACGAGGGACAGCTTGGTGATGGTCCGCACGTTTCGACGCCTCTGATTCATGTCGCCACCTTAGAATCGAGGTGTCATGACGTCAGCACCAATCGCTCATTTCTTCGGACTCCTCCCGATGACCTCGGCGCCTTCTGAACCGGTGTCGGCCGGGGAGGCGATTTCACGTCCGGTCATCGTGCTCTTGGTGATCCTCGGAGCATTCGTGCTCACACGCCTGTCCCGAGTGGTTCTGCGTCGCGTCGTGCGCTATGTGGCCCGGCGCAGCATGGTTCGACCCTCGCAGTGGTGGAAGACCCGTACTCGCTACGGCGAACACGAATTGGCCGGTGTGGGCGAGAACCGCCAACGTCAGCGCATCGATGCGGCTGCCCGCATGTTGCACCATCTCTTCGCCGTGGTGCTGTGGGTGGGGGTGTTGATCGCCGTCTTCCACATTCTCGAATTGAACGCCACCTTCTTTCTCTCCAGTGCCGGCTTCATCGGTGCGGGCGCAGCCATTGGTGGACAGCACAAGGTGAACGATTATCTCACTGGTCTGTCGGTGTTGCTCGAGGATCGGTACGGAGTTGGCGACGAGGTGGAGATTCCCGGACCCTTCCCGAACGGTGTTCGCGGTGTGGTGGAACACATCGGCCTGGTCTCCACGCGCATCCGTGACGGCTACAGCACGGTGCACCTGCCGCACGTCGCCTTGGTCGCGGTTCGCAACCTGTCCCAGGAACCCATCGAGACCCAACTCACCATTCAGTTGCCCGAGGACATGGAGAACCCGGAGGCCGCCTCGCGGGCCGCCGAAACCATTCGCGAATTGGCGGGATCTCCGCATCTCACTGGTGTGGTGCTGGTGGACGACGTCACCATGGCGACTCCGATCACCGGTCAGGACCAGATCGAAGTCAAAGTGCGCACGGCGCGGCCGCTCTCGGCCTCGGAACGCGAAACCTTGATTCGCCGCACCGAGGAGCGACTCTCGGCTCAGGATTCCTGAGCCTTTTCTGACTACGGTGCGGGGGATGTACGAGCCCCGCGTCGAGTCCTTGTCCCAACATCCGTTACCGGCGTGGTTCGTCGACGCGAAATTCGGCCTTTTCAGTCATTGGACGGTGGGGTCGGTTCCCGCCTTCGCTCCGGTGGGCAAGGATCCGTTCACGTTGGCCCGCGAAGAAGGTGAAGAGAAAGCCTTCAGCCACACTCCCTATGCCGAGTGGTACTGGAACTCGATCAGCATTCCCGGATCCCCGGCGGCGGCGCATCACGCCGAGGTGTGGGGCAACTGCGACTATTCGGTGTTCGTGGAGACCTTCTTCGCTGCCAGCACCGGATGGGATCCCCGTCGGTGGCAGTCCTTGATGGCGGCGTCCGGAGCCAAGTATTGCGTCGCCGTCACCAAGCACCATGACGGTGTGCTCTATTGGCCCTCGGAGACTCCCAATCCACATCGTGGTCCGGCGTGGTCGTCATCGAGAGATCTCATCGGGGAATGCGCGCGGGCGGCCCGGGCCGCCGGTCTGCGCTTCGGCGTCTACTACTCCGGTGGGATCGACTGGACGTTCCAGGGTCTCGGAATCGATGGATGGTCGTCGTTGTTCCGGGCCATTCCCCAGGACGACATGTATCACGAGTACGCCGATGGTCATTGGCGCGAGCTCATTCGGCGCTATCGACCCGATGTGCTTTGGAACGACATCGGCTATCCGGGTTTCGGTGACGGCGCCGCCGGGGTGATGGCCGATTTCTACAACGACAATCCCGACGGGGTGGTGAACGATCGGTTCGATCTGCTCGGTGTGCTGCGCGGATCGGCACATGCCGATTTCCGAACGCCCGAGTACACCACGTCATCCGATGATGCACAGCGCTACTTCGAAGTGTGTCGCGGTATCGGCACAAGTTTCGGCTACACGCAATACGAGAACGATTCGACGTACCTGTCGGTGCCCGAGCTGATCGACATGTTCGTGAACATCGTGGCCGACGGCGGCAATCTCTTGCTCAACTATGGGGCCATGCCGAGTGGAGAGATTCCTTGGGAGCAGCAGCTGCGGATTCTGGCTCTCGGTCAGTGGCTGAGCGTGAACGGAGTCGGCATCTACGGCAGTCGACCGGATGATCCGTCTCGATTGACGACCAATGAAGGCATTTCGGTGCGTTGTACCCGCGGTTCCGACGGGGCCCGATACGCCTTCGTGTGCGGTCGACCGGATAACGCCACACTGGTGATCGACGGACTACCGGCCGGGGACGTCCATCTGCTCGGGTACGCCGGTCGACTGCGGCGTGAAGGCAATCGAGTGGTGTTGCCGACCCGTCCCGACAGCACGCCGGTGTTCGGTCTGCGTATCGGCGACTGACGCTCAGGTCTTCTTTCGAACATCGAACCAGTCGCCGGCTGCCAGTTCGATGACCTGCGTCGGAGTCGGTGCCGCTCGTTCGAAGGCCCGGCGCGTGCTCCCGGTGACGATGTAGAGAACCTTCTGCCACCAGGTCATGTCCCGGCGCGGATCGGTGGCCGTGGGAATGACCGTGTGCGCCCGAGCGGCGAGCGCGGCGCGAACCGAACGTCGCGGTCCAGCCGTCACCGGCAGCACCACGGCGGTGACGGCCTGGGTGGGCAGGAGAGCCACATCCACCGGCGCCAGCGACGCGGCCACGGACCGCGTCGGCTGATGGGGTTCGATCCACACGCGACCTTGTGAGTCGCCAGCGGCATCGATGGCTTCGATGAGATAGCCAACAGCGATCAATCCGAGCGGAAGTCCGGTGCGGGTGACGGTGATGTGCAACGAGCCCCCTTCAGGAGCAGCGACAGTGAAGGTGTCCCCCGGCTGACGACGATGGGTGTCGGTACAGCCGAACGAACGGGCCAATTTCACCGCCTTCACGGGACCGTGGACCGGAACGACCGAGTCTGATGAGGCAGAAAGGGCGCGCATGGTGGCCGGATGCAGGTGGTCATTGACCGATGTGCACAACAGAACCGAACCGATGGTGCCGCTCTCGCGACGAAGGTCGGCCAGCGTCGTGAATCCGTGACCGTGACGACGGTCGAAAGCACCCGAGATCGGATCATCGGTGAGCCAGGGATCGATCAACAATGACGTTCCACCGAATTGGATCTGCCAACTCTGGTAGTCGTCGAGGCGACGGACGATCACGTGATGACCTCCTGACCGGGATCAGTGGCGCCGATGCGGTGGATCGCCACGGTGACGGTGTGGTCGATGGACGCCGAGGAGGTTCCGATCCGTACATCGTAGAGACCGGGATCGATGCGCCAGCGTCCGGGCACGTTGTCACGACTGACGGTGGTCTGTCCGGTCACTTGGGGTCGCAGCGAGGATCGGTAGCGATCGCCCGGATCCCAGTGGGCGAAGGCGCGTGGTGGCAAAGTCATGGTGACCGTGTGGGCTTCGCCCGGATCCAATTCCACCTTGGCCACGGCTTTCAGTTCCTGCATCGGACGCTGCACCGACGGCGAGCGGGGGGCCACGTACACCTGCACGACCTGCGACCCGCGGCGGGTGCCGGTATTGGTGATCGGCACGGTGACCACGACCGTCTCGGTGGTGGCAAGGTCGTCACTGGCGTTCACTTCGTACCGGTCCAGTTCGGGAGTGCCGATGACGAATGTGGTGTACGACAATCCGTGACCGAAGGGATAGCGCACCGGTACTCGACGCGTGTCGTACCAGCGGTAACCCATGAGCAATCCCTCGCCGTAACGAACCTGACCGTGTTCGCCGGGGAAGTTGCCGAAGGCCGGAGTGTCCTCGAGGCGATAGGGAATGCTGGTCGGCAATCGACCCCCAGGATCATGGGTCCCGAGCAGGACATCGGCCACTGCTCCACCCATCTCTTGCCCCCCGAACCAGATCTGTACGACCGCAGCCACGTCGTCGGCCCAGGCCATGTCCACTGGCGATCCGGTATTGACCAGCACGATGGTGCGCTCATTGGTGGTGCGTACTGCCCGAATCAATTCCGCCTGACGACCGGGAAGATCGAGCGTGTCGCGATCGTGACCTTCGCTCTCCCAATCGTCGGTGGTGCCGACGATGACGACGGCGACATCGGAGCGCGCCGCCAGATCGGCAGCCCGCTGCAGGGCATCTCCGGACTCGACGAGGCGCATGCCCACCTCGGCTCCATGCGCCCATTGTTTGGAGGTGGCGTCACAGTGCAGGACGAATCGGTACGGCCGATCGGCGACGAGTGTCGCGGTCGCAGTGATCTCTTCGCTCCCGAGTCCGAAGAAGGCCTGACCGCGCGCCGGAATCTGCGACCGGCCATCCACGACACAGACATCGTCCACGAACAGACGGCACGGACCCAACTCCACCAGCGACAGGACGTATTCACCGGATTCACGCACAGTGACCAAGCCCTCGGCGATGAAATGGAAGCCAGAGGTCGGAACACCAGGATCGTTACGGGCCACCACCAGCAGGCGACCATCGGCCCGATCGAAACGAGCCAGGACCGGCGCATCGGTGAGGTCGGACGTTTCGGGACCATCGAAGACGGTGATGGCGAAACCCGGATCACCTGCTGGAGTCCGCACCACGTCTCCGTCGATGGCTGGGGTGGTCTTGTCGATCTGACATCCGGCTTCGTGTACGAGCGTCACCGAGTCACCCAGGCTGGCGCGCAGGGCGTCGATGATGGGAGTGCGGTGGTGGGGTTGCACCTCTGCTGATCCCCCACCCATGATGCGCGCCCGGGCGGCGTTCGGACCGATGACGGCCACGCTCCGTAGGGTCGATCGGTCGAGGGGCAACAGCGGGAGACCGGCTACCGGATCGTTCTTCAGGAGCACCATCGACGAGCGCGCGGCGCGCTGGGCCAGTTCACGATGTTGCCGAATGTCGACTGCGTGCGGTGCAATGGGATCGTCGTCGAGAGCACCCAAGCGGTCGAAGACCGTCAGCAGCGTGCGGGCGGCGCGATCGAGATCCGCTTCGTCCACCTCTCCGGATCGCACGGCCTCGGCCAGGAATCGACCATAGGCCCGCGCCGGGGCCGGCATTTCGAGATCAAGTCCAGCTCGAGCCGCGCCAGCGGTGGTGGCCCCGGCGAACCAGTCGGTGACCACGAATCCTTCGAAGCCCCATTCGTTGCGCAGGATGTCGGTGAGGAGGGCCCGATCTTCGGAGCAGTACGTGCCGTTCAGTCGGTTGTACGAGGTCATGATGCCAAGCGATCCACCCTCGCGGACCGCCATTTCGAAGGGGAGCAGATAGATCTCGCGCAAGGTGCGCTCGTCGATTGCGCTGTCGATGGTCATCCGTTCGAACTCGGCGTCGTTCCCGACGAAGTGCTTGACGGTGGTGGCCACTCCGTGTGCTTGCACCCCACGAATGAAGGCCGCGGCCAGGAGACCGGACAGGAGAGGATCTTCCGAGTAGCACTCGAAATGACGGCCGAAGAGCGGTGAGCGATGCAGGTTGACGGTTGGAGCCAACAGGACCCGCGCTCCCTTGGTTCGGGTCTGCTGTCCGAGGGCATCACCGAGCTCGTGGAGGAGATCCACATCGAAGGTGGCGCCGAGTGCCGAACCGCAGGGGATGCACAATGTCGACACTTGCGAGCCGATGCCCGGGATGAACGGTCCACGGGCTCCAGCCGGACCGTCGGTCACCGTGAACGAGGGGATTCCCAGGCGTTCGATGGCTGCCGTGGTCCACATGGAAACACCCGAGGTGAGGGCGGCCTTCTCCTCGATGGTCAGATTCTCGAGCAGGGCGTCGATCTCGCGGCTCACGCACCGATCTTGGCAGTTGCGTCGCGGATCGGCCGATTCAGACCCCGAACGAGGCGGACCGGATCGTCTCCACCAAGTCAGCAGGTCCCTGCAGGTCCACTCTGGTGTGAGCCTGGCGGCCGTACATGAAGAGCACCAGTTCGCCGATGTCCCCGGTGACCGTCACCGAGGGTTCGCCCTTCTTGGCGCGAATCGGCTGGTGATCGGAGGGATGCAACACCAGACCGCAGGGTGCCGACCGGGCCAGAAGGCGCGCCCCGCGAGTCAGCATGGCCAGGAGCTGTCGTCTGAGATCGGCATCGAGGGTGCGCGGTTGCCAATCGGCCCGGGCCCGACGGACATCTTCGACGTGCACGAAGAACTCCACGGTGTTGGCGAGACGATCGACAGGTCCGAGGCGCATCGGCGACAGACGCGGCGGTCCGGTGCGGATGGTGGCCACGAGTCCAGCCCAGTCACCTGCGGCGGCGCGGGTGCGCACCCGATCACCATACGCGGAGAGGGCTCCGATGAGAATGCCGGCTGCGGCGTCTGGACGACGCTCGCGCACGGCGATGTGTGCGGCCAGGTCGCGGGTGGTCCAACCGGCACACAGTGTCGGTTCGTCGGGTCCATATTCGGTGAAGAGATCGCAGATCAGGTCGCGTTCGCTACGGGCCGGATTGCTCATCATGACTCCTCGCGCCAGGGCACATCTGCGGGCCAGAAGCCGATGCCGCCATCGCGCATCAAGATATCGGTGTGTGTGCGGTCGCTGTGGATACTGCGCCAGGTGAGCATCTCCTGGGCCAAACCCAGGATTCGCGCCGTATCGGTGATGGGAGTCCGCCAAGTGGGATCGGCCAAGAGGTCGAAGCACAACCAGGAGCCGTCACCGAACTGCACATAGGCCGCGTCCTCGGTACGGAGCACGGCCAGGTGACTGGTGGCGAGGCGCATGTCGCGGGGCCAGCCCTCTTTCATGTGCGGGATGAGCATGTGGCGCCAATCGAATTCCCAGTGCGCCGCGGTGCGCCAACGCGGAGGCTCACCACCCTGCAGGTAATCAGTGAGGGGCAACCCGTCGCATTGTCGAGGAATGGGCTGAGCCACACAGTCGGCGATGGTGGGCAGGACGTCGATGCTCTCGGTGAACGTCTCGACGACGCGGCCGTGGGCAAGCGGATACCGAGGATCGCGCCAGATGAGCGGAATGTGATGGCTCTCTTCGAAATAGCCGACCTTCTCCTTCAAGCCGTGATCACCGAGTTGCTCACCGTGATCGGCGGTGATCACGATGATCGTCGACTCCCATAATCCACTGCGGCGCAGATGGGCGGTGAGTCGTCCGATCTCGCAATCCACGGCGCTGATGAGCCCGAAATATTGGGCGCGCAGATGGGCGAGTTCATCGGAATCGGTGGGGGCCGCGGTGTCGGGAAACTGCAGCAGCAGATCGTGCAGAACGTGCCGATCCTCATTCGGTGCGATGGGAGTGCCGACATCGGCGGGATCGTAGAGATCGGAGAAGATTCCCGGCGCCGAATACGGCGGATGGGGTCGCAGATACGAAGCGTGGAGGAGCCACGGCGAAGAGGGATCGTCACGGCGGTCCAACCACTCGATGATGCGATCGGTGGTGAAGGCCGAGACCCCCACTTCGGCCGGACGTTCGTGTTCGGTGGCGAGCAGTTCGAGATGTCCACCGGAGACGTCGTATCCCTGGGCGGCCAGATGGTTCTTCCACGGTTGGTGATCCTCGGAGAGATTCACGATCCACTCGAAACCCGGCAGCAAACCTTCGTAGGTGCTCAAGCGGCGATCAGTCGCCGAGGTGGTGAGTCGCGGATCGATCGATTGGTCGGTGTAGCCGAACAGGACACTGTCGTAACCGGCGCGAGCGGCGAGCAGAGCCACGTTGTCGAAGCGTCGATCCAACGGTGTGCCGTTGGCGACCACCCGATGATTCATTTGGTACATGCCCGTGTAGAGACCGGCCCGACCTGGTGCGCACGGCGTGGACTGGGTGTAGTGGCGGGCGAAGCGGACCCCGTGTGCTGCGAGTTCATCGAGATGCGGGGTCTTCACCAGTGGGTGTCCGGCGCATCCCAGCGCGTCACCGCGGAATTGATCGAGGGTGATCAGAAGAATGTGGGGCGACTTGTTCGGATTCACGCGCCGTCGAGGACGTACTCGTAGCGACCGTCGTTCTCGACGCGCCGCATTTCACCGGCGAGACGCAGATGTTCCAGATGGGCGAAGGTTTCACTGTCGGCCATACCGCCGAGTGAACGCGGTGCGAACAGATGCGTGGACATTTCCATCACCGACGCTGGACGGTCGAGAGAGGATGCGGCGTCGCGCAGCCGCTGCAGTCGACCCTCGTGGTGGTCCTTGATGTCCTGAGCGCGTCCGGCCAGATCGTGGAAGACGTCGCCATGAGCCGGCAAGGCCGTTCTCACCTGCGGACCGAAGGCAGCCACCTTGTCGAGGGAGTCGAAGAACAACTTGAGCGGATCCCGGGCCCTGATGAGACCGCTGATGTGCGGGGTGATGGTGGGCAGAACGTGATCGCCACACAGCATCAGACCTTCCTCGGGATCGAACAGACACAGATGATCGGCGGTGTGTCCCGGGGTGTGCACCGCCACCCACTCCCGACGTGCGAAGCGATGATGTTCGGCATCGGCCAGGCGCACCGTCGGCCGCGGCAAGCGCAAGAGTCGCGGTACTTTGCGCGTGACGGCGATCCGCGCCCGGCGCTTCCAGGGAATGTCCATACCGGGTCCACCCCAGGGTGGTGGATCCCAGGGCATGCGCGAACGAGGCAGATCCTCGAGGTCGTCGGCATCATGATCCGACGGTTCGGTGGGATCCCAGAAGACCCGGAATTTCTCGTGCGTGACGATGTCGCAACCGGTATCCACCTGCAACCAATGGGCTCCGCCGAAGTGATCGGGATGGCTATGGGTGACGATGACCGAGTGCACCCGCTTCAGGGGAACGCCCGCTTGCTCGAGACGCTTCTTCACCATGGCGTAACTGGATTTTTCCGGCAGGCCCGGATCCACCAGGGTGACGCCTCGCTCGTCTTCGAGGATGTACATGTTGACGTGACCGAGACCCGGAATCGAGATCGGCAACTGGGCCCGCAGGACTCCAGGAGCCACCTCGACGATCTCGTCACTCGCCGGCAGTTGTTCCTGCTTCGGGGGACGAGGGGCGGTATCGGTCACGAGTCGAGGGTACTGCCGGGTCCGAACGTTCACCAATCAGAGTTCCGCGACAGCGGGAGGGTGAACGAACCGAGGGGATTCAGGTCGGGTCGGAAGTTGGTTCGTCGTAGGTTGGGGGCGCGGCGGCCGGGGGCACGAACACATTGTCGCGGTAGAAGCGGAGTTCGTTGATGCTCTCACGGACGTCATCGAGGGCCCGATGTCTACCGGCTTTGAACGGGCGGACGTTGTCGCTGCCCGGATACCAGCGACGTACCAGTTCTTTGATGGAGCTCACGTCGACGCAGCGGTAGTGGAGATGATTCTCGATGTCGGGCAGGTGGCGTGCCAGAAAGCGGCGATCGGTGCCGATGGAGTTGCCGCACAAGGGCACCGTCCTGGCTTCCGGGACGTGCTGTTTGATGAATTCGAGAGTGAGTCGACCGGCTTCCTCCAAGGAGAGGGTGGACTGTTTGATGAGGTCCAATAGTCCGGACTTGGTGTGCATGTCCACCACGAAGGGGTCCATCACCGCCAGCACGTCGTCGGCGTGATGGACCACCAGATCCGGTCCCTCGGCCACGATCTGCAGATTGTCGTCGGTGACGATGGTGGCGATCTCGACGATGACGTCCTTGTCCGGCGACAGGCCGGTCATTTCCAGATCCATCCAGACGAGCACCCTTCGACGATAGGTCATGGCTGCGGTACGGAAGGGGGACGGGCCGAAAACGAAATGCTCACCTGGTCGGCCGTTACAGTCGAGTCGGTGGACGACTCCTCTTTGATGGTGCCCATCGTGCGTCTGGATCCGGACCTCGAGTTGCCGAGTTACGCCCACGCCGGAGATGCCGGCCTCGACCTACGAGCGCGCGAGGACGCTGTCGTCCCCGCCGCCGGAGGACGGGTGCTGGTCCCCACAGGAATCGCCGTGGCGCTGCCCCGGGGATATGCCGGCTTCGTGCTTCCGCGCAGTGGGCTGGCCCTGAAGCACGGAGTGACGGTGGTGAACAGTCCCGGACTCATCGATTGCGCATATCGCGGTGAAATCAAAGTGGTGGTGTTGAACACCGATCCGCAGTCCTCGTACCGCATCACCCGGGGTGATCGCATCGCTCAATTGGTGGTGCAGCGCGTGGAGGAGATCCGCTGGAGCGAAGTCGACACCCTCGACGAAAACGACCGCGGCGGCGGGTTCGGTCACTCGGGCCGTTAGGCACGAGGGCCCGAGTTCATGTCACTCGGGCCGTTGGGCACGAGGGCCCGAGTTCATGTCACTCGGGCCGTTGATTGGCCGTATGCATCACGGCCGATTCGGCGGCGATGAGCGAGCGAACCTTCTCGCGGAGCATGGGAATGTCGGCCTCGGTCAGTCCGTCCACTGGTACCGGAGGCAGTACCCGAACGACGGCATCGGCATCACCCATCCGCCAATCGTGCTTCATCAAGGCCGTTCGGGTTCCGTGCACGACCAAAGGCAGGATCGGGGTGCCGGTCTCGATCGCCAGTCGGAACGCTCCGTCCTTGAAGGCCCGCAATTCCCCGGTTGCGCTCCGTGTTCCCTCGGGAAAGATCATCACCGACACTCGTCGTTGCAACCAGACCTTGCACTGTTCCAGAGCCGCACTGCCACTGGCGCGATCTCCGCGCACCAGTGAAATGTCCCCGGCCATCCGCATCATCCAGCCGACCAAGGGAATCTTCAGGAGGGACTCCTTGGACATCCACTTCATCTCGATCTTCAGGTGACTGATGAGGAGCATGTCCGCGAAGCTCTCGTGATTGGAGACCATCACGTAGGGATGTCGCTTGTCGGCGGGCAGGTCACCGCTGGTGTGGAAGGTCCACAGTGGATTCAGGTACTGGTGCAGGACGCAGAGTCGACGGAACACGTAGCCCGTGGCGTAGCGACCCTTGTCGAACGGAGTCGTGGTGATCCACACCAGGAACACCAGTGGGGTCCAAAGAATGATGATGATCCCGAGTGTCAACCAGGCCCAGATGCTGAGGAGGGTTCGTCGCACCTGGCGATGTTCTCACACCATCGGAGTACCTGAACAATCAGCCTGCACTGGTCGGCATCGTCGCCCCGGTCGCTTTCCCCTAGGGTTCGCACCGTGACCCACGATGTGATTCCTTTCGATTCCTTTCCCTCCGACCATCGGGTGCAGGAATTGTTCGCGGCGGCATTGGCCGTGCAGTCCCGGGCGTACGCGCCGTATTCACATTTTCCAGTGGGGGCGGCGATTCTCTCACCGAGCGGGAGGATCCACGTCGGGTGCAATGTGGAGAATGCGGCGTATCCCGTGGGAAGTTGCGCCGAAGCCGGAGCCATCAGTGCCATGATCGCCGGCGGTGATCATGAGATCACCGCGCTGGTGACCATCTGCGACAGCGAGGGAATCGGCACGTGTTGTGGAGGATGTCGTCAGCGCGTTCGTGAGTTCGCGGGACTGTCCACGCCGATCTACGCCTGCGGACCCCACGGCGTGCGAGCGGTGTTCACCATGGACCAAATGTTGCCCTCGTCCTTCGGACCGGATCATCTGGACGGTTTTCGTTCGTGACCGCTGCCGTTGCCCGACGGGTTCTCTCGCTCCTCGATCTCACGAACTTGCAGGACGACTGCACCGCTGATGACGTCGTCGAATTGTGTCGACGCGCCCGTGGTCCCTTCGGCCGGACGGCGGCCGTGTGCGTGTGGCCGCGTTTCGTGGCCACGGCGCGACAGGCCCTGCAGGGATCGGGAGTGTTGGTGGCCACGGTGGTGAATTTTCCCCATGGCGGGACCGATGTCGAAGCGGTCCTGGCCGAGACGACTCGAAGTCTCGACGATGGCGCCGACGAGATCGACTGCGTGCTTCCGTATCGAGCGTTTCGCTCCGGAGACATCGACGCGGCGCGACGACTCTTGACGGCGGTGCATGCACAGGTGTCCGGACGAGCCCATCTCAAGGTCATTCTGGAGACCGGAGAATTGGCCGATGATCGACTCGTCATCGAGGCAGCCCGTTTGGCAATCGATTGTGGCGCGGATTTCATCAAGACCTCTACGGGCAAGACGTCGGTGTCGGCCACACCGGCTGCGGCTCGATCGATCTTGGAAGTCATCGCCTCCGCCGATCGCCCCGTGGGGTTCAAACCCTCGGGCGGAATCCGCACTCTCGCCGACGCCGCGAACTACTTGGATCTCGCCGATGAGATCGTGGGCCCGACATGGGCCACACCGTCCACCTTTCGCTTCGGTGCCAGTGGTCTGCTCGACGCAGTGGAATCGGTTCTGGCGGCGTCCTCCTGAGTTCGGAACCCGTGGCGGGATTCCGGCCTAGCCTGAAGCCATGTCCTTGCGTCGGGCTCCATATTTGACCTCGAAATTGCAGGGTTTCGGGTCGACGATCTTCGCCGAGATGACCGCGCTGGCCACTTCCACCGGAGCCATCAACCTCGGTCAGGGATTCCCCAACTACGACGGACCTCCCGAGGTCTTGGACGCTGCAGTGCGGGCCATCGGGTCCGGACAGAACCAGTATCCGCCCGGACCAGGTATTCCCGATCTCCGTGTGGCCATCAGTGAGCACCAACAGCGGTTCTGGAACCTTTCCTACGATCCGGATTCGTAGATTCTGGTGACGGCCGGTGCCACCGAAGCACTCGCCGGGGCTCTGCTCGGACTCCTCGAGACCGGTGACGAAGTGCTCGTCTTCGAGCCGATGTACGACAGTTATCAAGCCTGCGTGGCCCTGGCCGGTGCCGTCACCCGTCCGGTGACCCTGCGTCCACCGACATACGCCTTCGATCCCGACGAGTTGGCCGCAGCCGTGACACCGAAGACACGACTCATGTTGGTGAACTCACCGCACAACCCCACAGGGGTGGTGTTCGACGAGGAGCAGTTGCGCATCATCGCCGATGTGGCGGTGCGTCACGATCTGATCGTGGTGACCGACGAAGTGTACGAACATCTCACTTTCGACGGAGTGGCCCATCGCTCCTTGGCATCGTTTCCGGGAATGCGTGATCGTACGCTGGTCGTGAGCAGCGGGGGCAAGACTTTCAACACCACTGGATGGAAAGTTGGTTGGATCTGCGGACCCGCACCATTGGTGGCCGCTGCTCGAGCCGCCAAACAATTCCTCACGTACGTCTCATCGGCTCCGTTCCAGCCGGCCATCGCCGTTGGACTGCGCCTTCCCGATTCGTATTTCACGGGTCTGGCAGTCGATCTGCAGATGAAAAGGGATCGATTGCTGAGAGGATTGCAGGCCGCCGGTTTCGAGGTGTTCCGTCCGCAGGGCACTTACTTCATCACCGTGGACATCCGTCCATTGCAACCCGATGGTGATGGCTACACCTTCTGTCTGGATCTTCCGCATCGGTGCGGTGTGGTGGGCATTCCGAACGTGGTGTTCTACGATCGAGCCCATCAGCACGAAGGGCGTCATCTGGTGCGCTTCGCCTTCTGCAAGGACGTGACCATGATCGACGAAGCCGTGGAGCGACTCCACCGGATCGGTCCGGGATCATGAAGTTTGCCGTTGTTCAGCACGACATCATCTGGTGCGAACGCGAGGAGAACTTCGCCCGTTTGGCTCCGAAGATCGAGAGTGCGGCCGCCGATGGTGCTGGTTTCGTGTTGTTGTCGGAGACCTTCTCCACGGGATTCGCCGTCGAAGACGAGCGATTCGCCGAATCCGAAGGGGGTCCATCGGCGCAGTTCCTGGCCGAGATGGCGCGCATGCACGGTGTCTGGGTGGCTGGAACGTGTCCGGAGATACCAGCCGATACCGGTGCCGACCGACGGCCGGCGAACACCTTCGTGTTGTGTGGAGCCGATGGAACTGTGCACCGCTATCGAAAGATTCATCCCTTCACTTTTGGTGGTGAAGACCGGCACGTTCGGCCGGGACAGGAACTGGTGACCGTCAACATCGACGGTCTGCAGTGTTCGCTCTTCGTGTGTTACGACCTGCGCTTCGCCGACGAGTTCTGGCAGGTGGCGCGGGAGACCGACGTCTACTTGGTGCCGGCGAATTGGCCCGATTCACGCCGGGAGCACTGGATGACACTTCTTCGGGCTCGTGCCATCGAGAACCAGGCCTTCGTCGTCGGCTGCAATCGCGTGGGGCGTGGCGGACAGCTCACCTATTGCGGGGACAGTCGCATCATCGGCCCCTTTGGCGAGGAAATCGCCGCAGCTGGTGATGGGGAGTGCACGATCTCCGCCGACATCACCGCCGACGACGTGACAGCCACTCGCGAGAAGTTCCGCTTCCTCCAGGACCGTCGGACCTGATCGGTTACTGATTCAACGATTTGGCCATCAACGACACCAACTTGCCCGAGGATGTCCGTTGTCGGCCCACCTCGACGAAGCCCTGTCGCAGGTGGAAGCGCATGGATCCTTCGTTGGGTGGATCGAGGTTGACCTCGAGAGTGAACAATGACGGGGTGGCCTCGATCAGCGATGCTCGACGCTCGACTTCGGCGTAAAGAGCAGCTCCGAATCCTTGGTTGCGGTACTCCTCGGCGAATCCCACGCGGTCCAAGTAGATGAAGTTCGAGTAGCGCTCCTGGAACCAGAGATAGTTCTGGCTGGGATATGGACGACCTGGTTCGAGGACCAGGCAGAACCCCGCCAGGGCGTCGTCCACGTCCACTCCGATGGTCATCGACGACCACTCCATGATTTGGCCGAGTGAGTCTGGGGTCTCCTCTCCGAGTGCCGGGACATTGGCCTGATTGATGAACCACATCGTCTCGAGGTCGCTCGAAGTGAGATCTCGGAGGCGCACGAGCACAGGCTAGGGGGATCACGGTGACGCTCCGGTCGGGACGTGTCCGTAGCATCACGATCATGCTGTTCGCCAAGAGAAACGACCCGCGCTTCGACGACACCGGAATGGTGCGTCCGGAGAATGCCCTTCCCGGCCGCACCGAAGAGACCATGCCGGTACCGGCCGCTCACCATGTTCTCGGGACACCGCTCGTGGGTCCGTGGCCCGCGGGTCTGCAGATCGCCGTCTTCGGCATGGGCTGTTTCTGGGGGGCCGAACGACTCTTCTGGCAGTTGCCCGGTGTGCATTCGACCGCGGTTGGATATTCGGGGGGCTACACACCCAATTGCAGTTATGAGGAGAACTGCACCGGACTGACCGGACATGCCGAAGTGTTGTTGGTGGTGTTCGATTCCGTGATCATTTCCTATGACAAGTTGTTGCAGGTGTTCTGGGAGAACCACGATCCCACCCAGGGCATGCGTCAGGGAAACGACATCGGTTCGCAGTACCGCAGCGCCATCTACGCAACCTCGCCCGAACAATTGGCCGCGGCCCAGGCTTCGCGGCAGCGCTTCCAGGAGCGGCTCACGGCTGCCGGATTCGGAGGCATCACCACGGAGATCGCCGAATTCGGCGCGTTCTATTACGCCGAGCCCTATCACCAGCAATATTTGTCGAAGAATCCGAACGGCTACTGCGGTATCGGTGGCACTGGGGTCAGTTGCCCGGTGGGGACCAACGCCTGAGCCAAGCGCGTAACTCGGTCTCCAATTCCTCGAGTGAACGCACCAGTCGGTTCATCGAGCACTGCATCATCAAGTTGACCACCTCGTTGGCGTTGGGGAAACGAGCCCGCCAGTCGGTGTAGAGACCGATGATGAACTTGCCATGGGCGAAGGCGTAACCCATCTCCCAGGCCGTGCCATCGTCGGTCATGATGCCGTTCAAATTGGCCACCACCACCTGGCAGCGGTCGATACCACCCTTGTCGTTGTCGAAGATCAGCTGCACGTTGTCGGCAGTCTTGGGCGGATTGTCCCGGTGCGGAAGGAAGGTGTCGAATCCAAGGTCACGGATGAGTCGATCCACTTTCTCGATGAACCAACGCTCTCCCTCGTCGAAGAGCGGACCGGCCACGTACACGTACGGTTTGGTTGCTGCTGAGGATGTGCTCATGATCCTTCTCCTTGGTGATTCCAGCCGTGGCGTCTGATTGCGTCCCCGTCCTCGTTCAGGGCTCGTCCTTCGTGGCGCAGTTCACCAGGAGTGGCCGAGAGCCGAGCGATGAGATTCTGCATCGGCGTGGTACCGACCGTGGTCACCGCCTGGCGAAAACGGAAATGTTCATCAGCAGCGATGTCGGCCATGTCGTAGACCGGACCGATGGCCGCTTCGGCCTCGGAGAAGATGCGGATCACCTCCGCCCGAGGGCGAGCGGCACACCAGGTGCGCATCGTGTCCTCCAGTACGTCGCGATGTTGCACTCGCCCCTCGAAAGTGGAAAAGCGCGGATCGCTTCCGACACCGAGAATGGTCATGACCCGAGCGGCCACCGAATCCGAAGAGGCTGAGATCCCCACCCACTCACCATCGGCACAGCGATAGGTGCCTCGTGGCACGGTGTAGGGCAATCCGGAGCCGAGACGCGGTTGCAGTTCACCGGTGAGGGCGTACAACGAGGCCACCGGCCCCATGATGTGGAAGATGGTCTCCAAGAGATCGATGTCCACCACTTGCCCGACACCGGAATGCAGAGCCACGAGTGTGGCGAAAGCTCCTGCGATCCCGGTCACTTCGTCGGTGAGAGCGATGGCTGGCAGCAGTGGCTGTCCCTCGGGCTCGCCGTTGACGGCGGCGAATCCGGACATGGATTCGGCGATGGAGGCGAAACCCGGACGTTGCGCGTAGGGACCGGTCTGTCCGAAACCGCTGACCCGGGTGATGACCAAGCGGGGATTGCGGGCCAACAACACATCGGGTCCGAGCTCCAAGCGTTCGAGAGTTCCCGGCCGGAAGTTCTCCACCAGGACGTGGGCGTCGTCGAGAAGTTCGAGGAACACCCGGCGGTCGTCGGCATCCTTGAGATCGAGAGCGATGGTGCGCTTGTTGCGATTGGCGAGTTTCCACCACAGTCCGACTCCATCGCGAGGGTCCTTCCAGGCCATGTTGCGCAGGCTGTCTCCGCCGTCGGGCCGCTCGACCTTGATCACCTCGGCACCGAAGTCGGCCAGATAGCGCGCGCAGTTCGGCCCGGCGATGACCGTGGAGACGTCGAGAACCCGGAGATCGTGCAGGGGAGTGGTCATGGGTTCCACGCAGCTGCGAGGTCATTGGCCCGCGAAGCACCCAGCGGCATGCACGACAGTGCCGGAGTCGATTGTGGAACGTTCATGGATCGTCACGACCCCCGCAGTGGGAAGACGAAGCATCGTTCGTCGAGACGTCCGAGGGCGTAGCTCTGATAGTCGATGCCGAAATCGGAATAGAGGTGCCGACACCGCTCGCTCCAGTCGAGCGCTTCGGGACTGGAGATCCGGTGCACCACCTGCATGATTCCGCCCTCGTAGACGCGGTACTCGGCCCAGGTTCCCGGGAAGTCCTTGAGACAGCCGATCTCCACCGACGGAACTCCGCACGGCATCGATCGGACCCGATGGCGGTGGGTGTGGCCGGCGGCGTACCCGATGATGTTGCGGTGCCGGGCAACCACGGCATCGAGGGCGTCACTCGAATCGGGATGGAGACCGAAGTAGGTGTCGCTGCGGCGTCCATCGGTCCACTGCTGATGATGTCCCATGACGAGCACCGGCGAGGTGGTGGACGCGGCGTGAGCGTCGAGCCAGGCGATCTGGTCGCTCTCGAAGGCTCCGGTGGTCTGCGTGGGAATGGTGGTGTCCATGAGGGCCACGCAAATCCCGGGCATTTCGATCCATTGGTCACCGGCGTAGACGGTCTGCCCCAGGTAGGCGTCGTGGTTGCCGCGGACCACCCGCAACTTGTCGCCGAAGGCCGTGCGGTAGCAGTCCTCGAAGGCCGCGAATTCCTCGTCGCTGCCGTAGGCCGTGAGATCGCCCTTGACCAGGACGTGGAGCGGATCGATCGCCGTCATCTCGCGGCAGGCGGCGCGGTTCATCATGTCCGGATAGGGCGGCTCACCAGGACGGGACCGTTGGATCGGTCCTTGGGGATCGTCGTCGATCTTGCCGCACTCGGTCTCGCCGAAGTGCACGTCGTTCACCGTCGCGAACCGACACAGCAACTGTCCTGGTGGC
>JBMTPW010000004.1:0-28658 GCA_049444115.1 Ilumatobacteraceae bacterium
CCGCTGACGTGATGCGGCTCATCAATCTGTTCAACAAGCAGTGGGAGGAATACACCAAGGCCGTCGAGGGTGTCACGAAGACCTTCGAAAAGCTTCAGGGTGACATGGAATCCATCTCCACCGGCGGCACGCGTTACAAGAAATTGAGCGTGCAGGTTCGCGCCATCGAAAAGATGCGCAAACAGCAGGGTATTCCGGAACTCACCGCTGCAGATTCAGAGAGCGACGGACTCTTCGACGAGTGAGGTGTCGATCCCGGTTGATCGGGTCAGACGCCGCCATGCCGCCACCATCTTCGGGCTCGGTTCCACATCGCCCCAATCGTCCGTTATCAGAACTCGACAATAGGACCGCCATTCCGCCAACAGGGCAGCACGATCACCGAGTCGGGCGTGCAGTTCCATGCGGCGGATGATCAGTTCTTCGTGGCCCGGCACTGCGAGAAGTCCTTTCGCTGTGGCCCAGTACACGCCCTCGATCCATGATCCGAACATCGAGTCCGACGAAGAGTCCGGATCGTCATCAGAGGTTTCTGTGTACATGTCCGCCAGGAGTAGGGCCGCCCGCACGACCAACCCGGCGAACTCCGAACCGAGTCCGGTGGTGTCGCGCCATAGATAGCTGGATCCTCCGAAGGGCACACCGGTCACCAAACCCAACCCGAACTCCAGCACCCGTCGCCCGTTGTTCTCGGGCCAACGGCGGGCATGGTCGTAGCACTCAGCCAGGATGCGAGCGTCGCTGATCACCAGTGGATGGAGCGGTAGGTCATCGGTGAGGGTCACCCCGATCCAGTCCTCGCCTGCGGGTGGTGATTCCAGGACCTCCAAACTTCGTCGGGCATCGGAAACCACGTTCGAAAAGGTCGCGTCCTTGATGTTGGTGTTCCAGATATCGGCACGAGCCAAGGTTCTCCGTCGGCGTTCGGGATGCGTCGCCAACCAGATCACCAGCTCTTCACTGCGGCGTCTCTCGAAATCGACTCTCATTCCGTTCGCATGACGAACGTGGGGAACGCCGAGAATCGACGCAATGAAGCAATACCGCAGTGGAATCGGGGGAGACTGAGCGGGAGCCCGACTCGACGTGATCTCGATCGAAAGCGGTTCGTCCACCAGTCGATCGATGACCTCCAGGTCTCCATCGGTGCAGCGGATGGGTTCGATGGCTGTGCCCAAGGGCTGAAGAAACCAGTCCTCGCCGACGCGACTCAGTCCGAATTCTCCGCTGCGTGGATGTTCACGATGAACCACGACCGCAGCAGTGATGCCCGCTGGTCGTTGTCGAGACAGCACGACCGTCGGGAGTTCCGTGGTATGGAGTCCCTCGGCCACCTGCCGCACCCGCTGCTCATCGGCGATCACGATCTCCCGACGACCACGGACATGGATCTGCTCGGTGCTGATGAGCGACACGTGCTCGGTGAACGGTGACAACGCCAAGGTCTGACACAGCCCGTTCCAGACGACATCGGCTGCCGAACCCTCTCCGTGGACAGCGAAGAACTGCACTTCCTGCACGTTGATCCATACGACTCCACCCGCAGTGGTCCCCACCGGAACCACCACTGGCAATGGGCCGGTGTCCGTGAAGACGGGAGCAGACAACTCTTCCAAATCGACGGAGGGGTCCAACTTCCAAATCCTCGGAGCATGGCGGATCCATGGTGGGCGTGGGGTTCGCTCCTGCCGGAACTCCACGAGAAGTGTCGAATCAGGACAGACCAGGAGCATCCGAAACGACGAGGCCTCCAGTCCCATCAGGGAACGTATGGCGAGTTCGATCCTCACGAGAGCGAGTTCGTCGCCATTGCGATCGACAGCCGATTCCCATTCGAGTTCACCGGGCTCGAGATTCCAGTTGCTTCGTCGAAGAGCCCGACGACGGCGGGCCCGTAGCCGGAAGAGGAGACCGCATACCACGAGAGCCGAGACCATCACAGGTGGCGCAGGGATCACGCGGGCGTCGAAATCGTTACGGGTGGTGTCGAGCGTCTCGACCGATGCATGTCCCGAATTCGCCACCGACAGCATCACCGTCGGCGAAATCACCAGGCTCCAAAGAGCCAGCCGTGCCGACAACCGACGACTGCGCCGAAGCGGCCGACGCACCAGGAGCCGCAGAACATCGACCGTGAATCCCAGCCCGATCCAGAACCAGCACATCCAGATCACTCCGGCAGCGAAACGAATGAGCGACGAGGTCGATGATTCCTGGAGCGAACCGAAAACCTCTTTCGGCTCGGAGTCCGACAGGTATTGAACGATGTCTCGTGGTGTCGGGATTTCGGAGATCTTCATCACCAGCCACGGAGGAAGGAGAAGCATCGTCACTACGATCACCAAGCGCGGAATGGCCACTGGTGCCAGTGTCGGACTCTTCATGACGAGGTGATCTCGGCACTCCTGCTGGCCGTGATCGTCCTTTCCGTCACTCCCACCAGGCGCAGGATCGTGGTCGATTGGCTCATGCGAATTGTGACCATGATCGTGCGCGACCCGACGATGACATCGCCGGTCAAGCCCTGTGATGCCAGGTATTCCAAAGCAGCAGCCCTGGCAGCCGCGGAAGAGAGGCGTCTTTGGCCACTGCGGACCGATCCGACTTGCTGGGCACCCACCCGCGCTGCGTTCTCCGCATGGTCAGAGACTGCGATCCGCGCCGCTACCAAGCGCCCACCGTCCACGGCCAATCCAGCAGCAACAATGAACGAGGCCACCAACCCGATGACGAAGACCGAGACCGAGCCGGAATCCAGCGGGTCGACCCGGTCGACTCGAGGCTCTTTCATGCTCCTCCCCGATAACGGTCGATGACTTCGGTGGAGTTCGCCATCAACACCCTCTGGCGCGCTCCGAGAAGGCCGAGACCGATGTTCGAGACCCAACATCGAACCTCAACCCGAACCGCGCTGCCGTAGGTCAGCGCCTGCAACCTGACCGTGACCAGGGGTCGCTCACAACTGGATCCCGATGCCGCCAGATCCCGTCGCACGGCCTCGCCGGCTGCCGCTCCCATTCGAGTGCGTGCGACGAGAGACGCTGCTCTCGCCCCCTGATCGGCAGCATGACGAAGTTCGCTCATTCCTTCGGCGCTGCGGCCCGCATGGACGACGAAGAGCACCAGGACGATCAATAGCGGGGTCAACAAGACCATCTCCATAGCTGCCGAACCGCGATCACCATGTGCTGATCGCAGCCGAAGGAAGGTCTTCACCGCAGGAACTCGGAGATGAACCGCTCCCGTGGTTCCACCACCGTGCGGATCGCCAGGGACGGGAAGAGGGGAACGATCATCGGCACCCGTGTGCGCACCGTCACCTGGACTTCTCTGGCCGAAACCGATACCGACGTAGGGCCTCCCGCATCGGTACCGGTTTCCCGAACCAGCGCATCGGCTCGATCCCGTCCCCGTCGAGTCGCCTCGGCCGATGAGAGTCCCATAGCCGAGGCCGCCGCCGCACCCTCGGCCGCCGCCGCGCCGGCGACGTGGGAGATGTGGAAGTAGAGGGCGGACTGAATGGCGAGCATCACGACGAACAAGATCACCGGCAAGACGATGACCAACTGAGTCGTCACCTCACCGGAGTCGGTGTTCGCTTCTCTTTTCATCAGCCGAGGTCGAGCGAGTTGGCCTTGTCCCGCACCTTTCCGGAAACGATGACCCCAACCGAAATGGCCAGAGCGATGAGTGCTGCGGCGAGGACAACGGTCGTTGCGCTCACCTCGCCACGATCGCGGCGAGCCACCGACCACCCAGTGATGCGGTGGTAGCAGTATTCGCCGAGGTCCCGCAGTCGGGGATCGATGAAGTGTTCCATGGAATTTCCTCCTGTCGTGTCGTTGTTCTGCTGAGAACGATGGATCGTCAGCCGTCGAAGCCGGCGTTGATCAGATGCATGGCGGGAAAGCCGAGCAAGATGAGAAAGCCCAAGAAGAGCATGACCATCGGAAGTCCCATTTTTTCCGTGGCTGCATTGGCTTCTGCCTCCACCTCGGCCAATTGCTTGGCGCGCAAGGAGGATGCTTTGGCGATCAGTGACGCCGTCATCCGCGCCCCTTGTTCACCACCGAGACGAACGGTGGCCGCCAACTCCGGAAGATCGCTCACCGCAATATCTCGTCCCAGGGCTGCCAGTGCATCCCATGGAGAATCCCGTGAAGTGCGTGACATCTCCAGGGCTGCACCAATTCGTCGAAATGCGGGACCATCACCAATTCGAGCGGCAGCAAAGAGGGCGGTCTCGATCCCGGCTCCGCCGGCAAGCATGATGGACACGAGATCCAGGTATGCAGACAGCGACGTTCTGAACCGACGACGCGCCAAAGCGGCACGAGTTCGTAATTGAAGAGCCGGTACCTGATACCCCGCTACGGAACCGAGCACCATCGAGCCGAGCACCAGACGTCCAGGAAGCGGCACCCCTCCGATCGATGTCACTGCGAACATCACGATCGGCAGCACGAATCCTGCAAGAGCCACCAGCAGTCTTTCCAAGGTCACGGCCTGGAGGGATCGACCGGTCAGATCCAGATCGGTCGGCGCGAGACGGGAGGCGCGCATCATCCATCGCACCAGGCGCTGAAGAGAGACCTCACGAGTCCATCGCCGTAGCGCACGTCGTACGAGGAGGAGTCCGAGGCCTGCTCCGACCGCCAGAGGCAGGATCGGGACCATCGAAGGAGCAACTGATGGTGTGATCATGTCGAACCGATCGTCTGTCGACGAGCCACGAAGCGATCAGGGGTATCGAGACGACCGAGTCGGTGGAGAAGATGCAGAGCCCCGGCGAAGAGGCCGCCGATGATCGACATTGCGACGACACCCGAAGTCGACCAGTACGGTTCGAGGTACGTCGGATTGAGGACATAGAGACCGAGGACGAAAGCAATCACCACAATGGTGATGATGCGCACCGCACTGCGCAGCCGTGCCCGCGCCACCCACACACGGGTGCGCATCTGAACGTCCGATCGACAGCATTCGGCCAGGTGACCCAGCAGGGAGCCCATGTCACGGACTTGGTTCTCCGAGGCCGTGATCAGCGCCGCGACGACGAAGTCAGCGAGAGCGTGATCCACGTCGTCGGCGAACTGACGTGCCGAGTCGGGAAGAGGGGCGAAACCCAGCCGAGCCGACATCCGCTGCACCGCGGGTTTCAGAAGGTCGGGGGCGGTCTGGGCGGTCACGGTGACCGCCTGTTCCAACCCGCTGGAACCAGCCATGGTGTCCCGCAATTGTTCGGTCCAGATGGCCAAAGATTCGATGAGTTGCGTCTCGTCCCTGCTCCGTCGATTCCGCGTGACTCGGGTCAAGGTGGTGCGGAACACGTCCACACCCCGCAATCCCGCGACGACGAGAAGCAGGCCGGCACCGGTCACGACGCTCAGAACGACACGCAGGGAGAGGGCCATCAACGAGCTCCACGGATCGCCGAACCGGCCGCGGACATCCCGTTCGCCAACGGTGTCGAATATCCGTGAGCGGCAAGAACCGTCCTCAAAGGCATCGACATCGGATAGGCCGGTTCAGCCGGTCCACCGTCTCGGGATGTGAAGAGTTCATTGGAGACGATCCGGGGACCGTCGCTGTCCACCACCTCGCGCACACTCGTGACTCGCCGCCGTCCAGCAGCGATCTCCACATGGACCACGAGATGGACTGCTGTGGCGATGAGCACGTTGATGACTTCGATGGGCAGTCCGGTATTGGCCATCGACACATACGCCGCCAATTTGAAGAAAGCCGACTGTGTCGAGTCCGCGTGAAGCGTGCACATCGACCCGTTGTTTCCCTGGCTCATGGCCAACAGCATGGGGAATGCTTCCCCGCCACGAACCTCACCGATGATCACGCGGTCGGGGTCCATCCGCAGTGCCATCCGCGTCAAATCGGAGAGTGGGATCGCACCATGTCCTTCGATATTGGCTGTCCGTGATTGCAGGGCATCGTGATCCGGATGCAGTTGGGCGAATCGTTCGATGCCGAGTTCATAGGCGTCCTCGATGGTCACGATGCGCTCATCGAAGGGGATCTCGTTCATCAGTGCTCGCATCAGAGTCGTCTTGCCACTCCCCGTACCGCCGACGATGACGATGTTTCGCCGCGACATCACTGCCGCCCGCAAGAACCTGCCCAGCTCACTCGTCATCAGGCCGTTGCTCGTGAGTTCATCGAGTGATGACAAATGGAACTGATGCTTGCGGATGACCAATGCTGGACGCTGCGAAACCTCCATGACGGCGAACAGTCGACTCCCATCATCCAGGCACAGATTGCACTCCACCGTCGAGGCGTCGAATCGACGTTCCCCGTGCCGGGAACGCGAGGCCACGTTTCGCACCAGGCGAATGAGTTCCTCGTCGTTCGCAACAATCGGATCCAACTCACTGCGACTGCCGTCACGTCGCTTGACCCAGATCGGAGCCGTCCCCCGCACGTGGATGTCCGTGATATCCGGATCGTTGAGCAGTCTCTGCAGAGGTCCGAATCCGAGGAGCGAATCGATCGCCGAACGCGTCAGATGCATTTCGTCGTCCGCTGACGGGGCGGCGGTTCCAGTCAGCATCGACTCCGAGATCCGTCGATCGAAGAATATGCGAGCGGCCTCTTCCGCTACTCGTACTTCGTCTTCGGGTAGTGGATCGCGGCTGGATCGTCGTTGCTCTTGCCGGTAGGAAACCAGGGTTTCGGTCAGATGTCGCACCAGTTCCGCCTGGGTCCGTTCTCGGTCCGATGCCGTGGGCATCTATCCACCCACCTTCACCAGGTGCAACTCCTCATGACCCACGGGGAGAGCCATCGCGTCGAGAGGAAGCCGAAGAGTGACCGAGCGGCGCCCGTCGATTTCATCCGGAACAGTGATTTCCCAGATCGTGGCCTGCTCCGACAAGGTTTCCACGCGACGAGTCCCGTCGACCTCGCTGTCGACCACGACCATTCGCACCGTGTCTCCGGCCATCAGATCGAGCGGTGCTTCGGCAGAGGTGACGGTGACACCGACCAACCCGTGTCGTGCATCCACCGGCTCGACTTCGGATACTTGTGTCGGGTTGATCGGGGTGCCCGAAGGGATGTCGACCAGCATCCTCATGCCAAGTATCTGCTCGGCCGCCGATGCTCGCAGGAGCAGCAAGGGTTGATTGCTGGTGACTACGACCGCCGCCAGATCGGTATCCCCCACGATCTGTCCACGCCGGAGATCGCGACCGGCCACGAGCACCGCCGTTCCGCGCTCGATCGAGCGTTGCCACAACAGCGCGCCGAGGACGCATCCGGTCACGATGAGAATTCCCACCGTCAACTCCGGTACGCGCACCCTGGACTCGTTGCTTCCGTTTCTCCCTCTCACCACCACCATGACCCCTCGTCGAGCGAAACGGCACGGTGCTGTGCCACTCCCGGAACTCTGGAGCTCGATGGCCAGATGTTGAATAGGCCGTACGACCGAACGCGGACCACTGGACACAATTCATCCGGCCACGGATATCCTCACGGGAATGACCGCCAGCATGGGACGGGTCCGGGCTCCGGAGAATCCACCGCAACTGAACGATCCCTGCTGGTGCGGGTCTGGTCGCAAATATCGGCGTTGCCATCGAGGTATCGAAGGTCGCATCCTGCCAGGCGTCGTCTCTCCCATGCGTACTGTTCCTGATCACATCGCCAAACCGTCGTATGCCGATACCGGTCGCGTGGAACGTTGGAACGAACCGCATGTCAAGTCTCCTGAAGTTCTCGCCCGTATGCGCCTCGCCTGCGCCATGGCCGCCGACATCTTGCGCCAGGCCGGAGAGTTCGTCCGCCCCGGCATCACCACCGACGAGATCGACGTTCTGGTGCACGACCTCACCATCGAGCGGGGCGCCTACCCGAGTCCGCTCAACTATCACGGCTACCCCAAGAGCGTCTGCACCTCGCTCAACGAGGTCATCTGCCACGGCATCCCCGACAGCACCGTGCTGGAGGACGGCGACATCATCAACATCGACGTCACTTGTTACGTCGATGGCGTTCACGGAGACACCAACGCCACGTTCTTCGTGGGACAGGCCAGCGATGAAGATCGCGAGTTGGTGCTCGTGACCGAGGAATGCCTCTGGCTCGGAATCGAGGCCGTGAAACCCGGCCGACCCTTGAACGTGATCGGCAAAGCCATCGAGGATCACGCCAAGAAGCACAAGTTGGGTGTGGTCCGCTCCTTCATCGGTCACGGCATCGGCGAACAGTTCCACACCGACATCCAGGTGCTCCATTATTTCGATCCGCGCAACACCATGCCGATGGAGCCCGGCATGGTCTTCACCATCGAGCCGATGATCACCCTCGGCACCTGGCAACACCTGATGTGGGACGATGATTGGACGGCGGTCACCGCCGACGGAAAGCGCACCGCCCAGTTCGAACACACCGTACTCGTCACCGATTCCGGCGTGGATGTGCTGACTGCGACCGCCGACGCAGTGTCCCATCGCCGGCCGGATCACCGCTGATTGCCTCGTCATGAACCCCGCTGATCGCATCACCGCCAAGGTTCTGGCATCCTGGTCGGCGGGAGAGCGTTTCGAGGCTTTCGACCGCGACCAGTGGGCAGACCTGCGGGCGGCTACGCCCATGACCTTGCGGCAAGCCGACCTCGACAACCTGCGCGGCATCAACGAGCGCATCGACCTGGACGAGGTCGTGGCCGTCTATTTGCCCCTCACGCGCTTGTTGAATCTCTACGTCTCGGCCACCCAGAACTTGCACAAGGTGAGTGCCACGTTCCTCGGCACGCTGGCACCGAAGGTGCCCTACGTCATCGGTGTGGCCGGCAGTGTGGCCGTCGGCAAGAGCACCTTCGCCCGCATCCTGCAGACTCTGCTCGCCCGCTGGCCCGACCACCCCAAGGTGGATCTCATCACCACTGACGGGTTTCTCCACCCGAATCGGGTGTTGGAAGAACGCGGCATCATGAACCGGAAAGGTTTCCCGGAGAGTTACGACACGCGAACTCTGCTCAAGTTCCTGCGCGATCTGAAGAGCGGACAATCCGCAGTGGAAGCACCCGTCTACAGCCACGTCGTCTACGACATCGTGGACGGCGAATCGACCCGAGTCTGTCAGCCGGACATCTTGATTCTCGAAGGCTTGAACGTGCTGCAAGTTGGTGCGCCGACCAGTGACAACACTGAATTCGTCAGCGATTATTTCGATTTCTCCATCTACATCGATGCCGATGAGAGCGACATCGAATCCTGGTACGTGGATCGCTTCTTGCGATTGTGCGATTCGGTGTTCCAGGAACCGGAGAGTTTCTTCAGGCACTTCGCCCATCTCTCCCGCGACGAAGCCGTGGACATGGCTCGCGGCATCTGGAAGGAGATCAACGGTTTGAACCTCCGCCAAAACATCGAACCCACCCGGGAGCGCGCATCGCTGATCTTGCGCAAAGGCTCGAATCACCGGGTTTCCGAGGTATTCCTCCGCAAGCTCTAGGGGTGCTCCCACCTTTTCCGCAGCGCTGGCAGAATGAACCCATGGCGACCAAGCGGACTCCGGCCAAGCGACGGAAGAAGAAACGCGCCTCCCGGGTTCCGGCCATCTTCCTCGCCGGCCTGATCGCTGGAGCCGGCGGAATTCTGTTCGTGCGGGCCTCTGACGATGCAGCAGATACTGCCAGTCCGGACTCCGTCGCCGTGGACGGAACCGATGCTCCCGCCATCGACACCGTGGCCCCCACCGACACCGGCTCGGTCGACTCTTCACCCGCGCCAGCCACCGACCCCAGCAACCTTGGCAATCCGGTGAAAGTGTTCAGTGACACGCTCGGGGACTTGAGCATCGACCAGATCATCGAGGACTGGACGCCTGTCGATCCTCCGCAATTGTCGGACGTCACCGCCGAGGTACGGCCGACCTGGGTGGTCAATGGTCGTATCGACACGAATCTTCCGGACGGTTTCTACTGGGGTGTTCCGGTGAGCACCTTCGATGAGGATCAACGAGGAATCAATTTCGACATTCGCCAAGCGTTCTTCGGAGACACATGTCGGCAACGCTTCGGGGATGCTGTCGATGCCTGCAACAACGACATCGGGGTCTTCCCCAGCGACGGTCAGCAGCTGTATCCGGGTTATCTGGATGACCTGCTCTTCGTGGCGATGGCGATCACTCCGGATCGAAACACCGCCGTGGTGCCGGCCACGTTCTGGAATCTGACCAACGGTGGTCTGCCGTCACTGGTCGACGTGCCGAGTGTCAACGGGGAACAGGAGCAGGCCTTCCTCGTCGGATCACCGTTCCTGGTGACCGTCGTCGACGGGAAGATCATCGCCGTCGAGGGAGTCTGGGTTCCCTGATCTCACGACATTGATCATGGTCGGCTGATGCCGGCGGTCGATCTCAGCTCTCTTCGACGAGGTTCCCCCGTCGGACGGCTTCGGCAATGATGGATTGCGTTCGTTCCCAGAGGGCCATCGATCCGTCGCCAATGGGAGACAGGCGATTCACGGCCTGTGAAACGGTCACTCCGTGGCGCTTCCACGGCGACGCGCCATCGGCATGATGATTGAGCATGGCTGGCTGCAAACGGTCCACAGCATTGGCGAAGCGACTCTCGGCGGTCGCTTGGGCTTCGTATTCCTCCCAGAGATCGTGAAGTCGTCGTCCCTGATCGTCCGGAAGCAGTCCGAAGAGCCGCTCAGCGGCAGCCCGCTCTCGTACTTCTTTGTCGGCATACGCGATCACGTCGTAGGCGAAGGTGTCGCCGGCATCGATTTCCACGATGTCGTGGACGAGGCACAGAGCCAGCACATGAGCGATGTCGACATCGGCATCGCTCCACTCGTGCAAGATCAGCGCGTACATCGCCAGATGCCACGAATGCTCGGCGGTGTTCTCACGGCGGGTTCCCGCAGTGATGGCCGTCTGCCGTTCGACCTGCTTGAGACGATCGATCTCGAGCAGGAACTGCAGTTGTCGGTCGAGACGCTCTGCCGACATCACTGCACCAGTGAGGCCAGCGCCCAAATGGCCGCCAACAAGCCGAGAAGACCCATGAACACGCTGCGAGCCATCGGAGCCTTGGCCAGATCCCCCTCCTTGGGTGCCGGCGGAGGCTTCACCAGCGCCATCAGATTGCCGGCGAACAGCGCTCCCCCGAGGGCCAGCACCAGCCACTTGAGCAGGTCGTCTCCCAGGAACATGCGTCCATTGTGTCAGCGTGTCCGATCCGGTGAGGGAATCGGACATAATTCACCCATGGGTTTTCACCACGTTGCCATCGCCATCCGGGACACTGCGGCCAACTACGAGTTCTATACGCAGGTCATGGGATTCGAACTGGTCAAGACCGTCACCGCCCCCACCCCCGAAGGTGGTTGGAGCAAGCACTTCTTCTATTCCACGGGCTCGTCGCCGTCCGGAGAGCAGGGCATGATCGCCTTCTGGGAGATCCACGACGACTCGATCGGCACTGAATTCGGCACCAACCTCAACAAGAGCGCCGGATTGCCCTGGTGGGTGAACCACATCGCCTTCGATGCTCCGACGATGGCCGACCTGGAACGACATCGCGAACGGTGGCGTTCCCATGGGCACACGGTCCTGGAGGTGGATCACGAATTCTGTCGGTCCATTTACATTCGCGATCCCGAAGGCAACTCCGTCGAGTTCTGTCACACGGTGCGGGATTTCACCCCGGACGAGAAAGCCCATGCCATGGAGTTGCTCATGAATCCGGCACCCGAGATGGAAAAGATGTTCGGAGCCAAGATCTGGGAGCCCGAGGGCGACGCCATCCTCATTCCGAGTTCCTGATTCGAATCCGCTGGGGCGGCTCCGATTCGAAACAGGGCACGAGTTACCGGTTCAGCGGATGGTCGAGTCGGGGTCGGCCTGGAAACCTTTGGCCATGTTCTCGAAGCGAGTGTGCTCGCCGAAGAAGACCAACTTCACGGTTCCCGTGGGACCCGCTCGATGCTTGCCCACGATGACCTCGGCGACACCTTTTTCAGCGTTCTCGGCCACTTCGCTGCGATCATTGCGGTACATCTCGGGTCGGTGCAAGAAGACCACGATGTCGGCGTCCTGTTCCAACGATCCACTCTCGCGCAGGTCGGACAATTGGGGCCGTTTGTCCTGACGATCCTCGAGTCGGCGACTCAACTGGCTCAGTGCGATCACCGGCACTTCCAACTCTCGGGCCAGGATCTTCAGGTTTCGGCTGATCTCGCTGACTTCCAGTTGTCGGCTCTCACCGTTGTTGCCGCTCATCAACTGCAGATAGTCGATGACGATCAGCCCGAGACCTCCATGCCTGGCCTTCAGTCGACGGGCTTTGGCCCGGATCTCCATCACTGTGACACTGGCATTGTCGTCCAGATAGAGCGGTCGATCCTCCAAACGACCGATGGCGGTGTTGATCCGACTCCACTCGGCTTCGGAGATGGCCCCGGTGCGCAACTTCTTCGAGTCGATACGAGCTTCCGAGGACAGGAATCGCATGGTCAACTCGGTGTGGCTCATTTCCAGTGAGAACACCAACACGGGCAGATTGGTCGTTTGCGCCACGTTGCTGGCAATGTTCATGGCGAAGGCGGTCTTGCCCATGGCTGGACGCGCCCCGACGATGACCAACGACGACGGCTGCAGACCAAGGATCATCTCATCGAGGTCCACGAAGCCCGTCGGTACACCGGTGAGGCCCACCTTGCTCTGATAGCGCTTCTCCACTTCCTCCCAGGCCAACACCAACAACTCATTGATGGGACGCGTGGAATCGATGACCCGTTCCTCGGCCACGGCGAAGATGCGGGATTCGGCATCATCGAGAGCCTTGGCCACGTCGTCGGGTTCGGTGTAGGCGATCTCGGCGATCTCACTGGCCACACCGATGAGGCGCCGCAACGCAGCCGTGTCCATCACGATCTTGGCGTAGCGGGACGCATTCCCGATGACCGGTGTGGAGTTCTGCAATTGCAAGAGGAAGTCCAGGCCGCCGATTTCGTCGAGCAGACCCACACGGCGCAGTTCATCGGCCACGGTGACCGGATCGACCGGTTCACCTCCGGTCAAGAGAGCCCGCATCGCATCGAAGATGTGCTGATGCCCGGGCTTGTAGAAGTGCTCGACGCGCACGCCTGCTTCCGACACGGCATTGACCGCATCGCGCGACAGCAGCATGGCGCCGAGCAGACTCTCCTCGGCACTCAAGTTGTGCGGTGGAATACGGCTGGTCAACAGGCGCGGTTGTTGGTCGCGTTTGGTCCGGTTTCCCCGGTTGGAACCACCCGCAAAGGCATCGGTCATGACCACCACCATGACCTATCAGACCTGTTGATCGCTAGGGGCAGAAACCTGTGGACTGGCTGTGGAAAAGACGCCACACCTGTGGACGAACCCAGTCTGGAGATCCGCTGGCGGCCACCGAGGGCGGTGGGCCGAGGGGTCACTTGGCGACGACGTTGATGGTGACGTCGAACTGCACATCGTGGTGCAGTTTCACGGTCACGTGATGCTCTCCGAGCGTCTTGATGTGGTCGGGAACCGTCACCTGGCGGCGATCCAGAGCGATACCGGTCTGTTCCTCGACAGCTTTGGTCACGTCCGCAGCGGTCACCGATCCGAAGAGCCGGCCTTCTCCACCAGCCTTGGCCTTGATGTCGACCACCTTGGACACCAAAGTTCCGGCGATCGCCTGGGCAGCATCACGATCAGCGGCGTCACGAAGATCCCGACGCCGACGCATGGCTGCGGCCTGCGCCAAAGCCCCATCGGACGCCTTGATGCCCAGCCCTCGGGGCAACAGGTAGTTGCGGCCATGGCCGTCGGAAACGTCCACGATGTCGCCGCGCTTGCCGAGCCCGGCAATGTCAGCACGCAAGATGACCTTCATGATCAGCCCTCCCCGTTCTCGTCGAGGTCGACGGTGGAGGCGCCGTCAGTGTCGAACTCGGTGTCGATTCCGGTCTCCAACTCATCGGCTTCCACCGCACGTGATTCAACCTGATCGGCCAGATCCTCGCCACCGCGAGGTCCACGACGGGGTCCGCGGCCGACCGAGGCCACGCGCTTTGTATAGGGCAACAAGGCCATCTCCCGCGCATTCTTGATGGCGGTCGCCACCTCGCGCTGCTGTTGAACGGTGTTGCCATTCAGACGCTGACCACGAATCTTGGAGCGATCGGACATGAATCGCTGCAGGAGGTTGACGTCCTTGTAGTCGATGTAGTCGATCTTCTCCGCCGACAGAACATTGGCCTTCTTCTTGATCTTGCGACCACCGTCCTTGGGCGCTCGCCCTCGAACCGGCTTCTTGGCGTTGCTGTTGCTCATTGCTGTTCCTTACTCGTGACGAATGGATATGAGAAGTGGATATCGGGGACCGACGTGTCAGAAGGGTTCTTCATCGCCATAGAAGGCTTCGTCGGCTGGTGCAGCGGCGCCTCGGGCCGGACGAGGACCCGAGTCCCCGCCTCGCGGAGGCGTCTTTTCGATTGTGACCGTCGCCCAACGCAAGGTGGGCCCGATTTCGTCGGCCACGATTTCCACAGCGGTGCGCTTGTCACCTTCGCGACCCTGATACTCGCGCACGTCGAGACGACCCGTCACCAGAACTCGTGAACCCTTGGTGAGAGAAGCCGCAATGTTCTCGGCCAGTTGATCCCAGGCCACCACATTCATGTACGACGTCTGCTCCTGCCACTCCCCGTTGACCTGATAACGGCGGTTGACGGCGAGACCGACAGTGACGGTGGCCTTACCGGATTGCGTGTAGCGAAGTTCGGGATCTCGAGTGAGATTGCCGACGACGGTGATGCTGCTCGATGCCATATGTCCCTCCGATTGTGGAGACGGTTGATGAAGTGTGGGCGATCCGTGGACGGGTGCGATCAGGCGGCCACGAGACCACGACGGGCGGCTTCGGCCGTCGGGAGACGCAGCAATTTGTGTCGGAGGATGTCGTCGGCGATGCGCAACGACCGCTCGAGATCATCGAGCGCTCCACCGGGGGCGGTCACGTTGAGAACGAAGTAGTAGCCCTCGTCCTTCTTCTTGATCGGGTAGGCCAGACGACGCTTGCCCCACCAATCGGCCTTACCGTGGACCGAACCTCCAGCAGCAGAAATGGTCTTGGTCACCGAGGTGACCCATTGCTGGGCGACGTGGTCTTCGACCGAACCGTCGACAATGATCATCAATTCATAGGCACGCATCATGAGCGTGTATCTCCCTTCGGACACGGACCGAATTTCGGTCCGGGGCCCCGGAATGGGGCAGGGTATGGCAGAGGAAGAAGTGTATCGGGGGCCGACTGGATTCATGGTCCGAGCATGCTTTGCGGGTATGGCAGAGCTGTTCAGGGCCTGGTGATGCGCACGAACGAGGCCGCCAGAAGGCCCGCCCCCCAGGACACCGCCCCGTCCCGGGTGGTCACCGCCCCACCACTGCGGAGGTATCCCACCACCGCCTGTTCGCGTAAACCCTGAAACGCCAGGCCCGGTCCGTCTCCGCCGACCCCCCACCACACCGCCAGCACCCCGATGACGATGCCGGCCACGCAGATGGGAACCGCCAGGCTGTCTCCTGGCATCCGAGAGGCCAGAACGAAGGAGAAGACCGCACTCAAGAGGAGCAACACTCCCACCGCCGACAGGGCCAGGAACAGATGTTGGATCACTCCGGAGAAGCCGAGCCCTGGCATGTCCCCACAGTCCACCATGGCCCGTACCGGTGCCGTGCTGTCGGCCACGGAAACCGCTTCGAAGATTGCACAGGGTGTGCCGTCGGATGTCCGAGGAAGACCGTCCACGAATTCGACCGTGAAGGTGTCGTTGGCGGCCCCGAAGATGAGCAGCACTACACAGGACACGGCGATCATCACGAACCCCATGACGCCGTCGCGCTGCAATCGACGGATGGATTCGTACGGCAACCAACCACCGCGACGTGGCGACCGCCGTCCACCAACGCCGATGCGCATCACGGCTAACCGACCCTCCGGTTGGCTCGTTGACCTCCGATGGGCAGAACGCGCACGAGATGATGCCAACGACAGGCACAACAGGCTTCGACCACGTAGGCGGTGTAGTCCTCCGAGCGTCGGTGATACTGCGCGAGTTCCTGGTTGTCGGCCACGATCTTGCCGTGACCGGGTAGTCGCGGTCCGAACACATAGGTCACCAACACCAAGTTGTCCTCGGCACAAATGGGGCACACGGTCTGCGTGCGACGGCCGACACCGCGCGCCGCGCGCATGAGTTCGGGATGGGCGTCACATACTTCTTCGCGACCGAGCCGCCCGCGGTGGTACTCGTTGATCAGAGCTCGCCGGGCCATCCGGTGATCCACCATTCCGGACCGGAACGGAGTCAAACCGCGGATGGCTCCCGATCCGAAAGGCTTGTCACCGGACGACATTCCCCGCAGGCTACTCACCGGGGCATTGCGTCGGACACACCCGGCCGAACACGCTCCGACCACCAAGCATCCAGACGTTTGCGAATTTCTGCATCACCGATGAGTCCCTCTTCGAGCCTGATTTCGAGCAAGAAGGCCAAGGCTTCCCCGACCTTTCGGCCGGCTTCGATGCCGAGATGTTGCATGACTGCGTTCCCATCCATCTCCGGGCGAATGGCTTTCAGTTCCTCGCGGGCCGCCAATTCCGAGATCCGCTGCTCGAGTTCGTCCATTCGGCGGGCCAACCGGGCTGCTTTGCGCTCGTTGCGGGTGGTGCAGTCGCAGCGCGTCAGTACGTTCAACTCGTTCAGGAGTGGCCCGGCGTCGTTCACGTAACGACGTACTGCTGAATCCGACCAGCCCATTTCATATGTATGGAAACGCAGGTGCAACCGGACCAGTTCGGTGATGGCTTCCACTTCTTCATTGGGGAAGCGAAGGGTGACGAGCCGCTTGCGAGTCATCTTGGCGCCGACGATGTCGTGCATGTGGAAGGTCGTGCCCTTGCCCTCTTGAAAGCCCCGGGTGCGCGGTTTGCCGACGTCGTGGAAGAGCGCAGCCAGCCGCGTGATCCGGAAGTCGAAGTCGTCATGAGCATCCGGTCGCACGTTCTCGATGACCGCAAGAGTGTGGGTGAGCACATCCTTGTGACGGTGAATGGGATCGTGCTCGAGGCGCATCGATGGCAACTCCGGGAGGAACAAGGCGGCCAATCCTGTTTCCACCAGGAACCACAATCCGGCCGACGGGCTGTCGATGACGATCAGTTTGTTGAGTTCGTCGCGGATCCTCTCGGCGGACACGATCTCCAGTCGATGCGCTTCGGCCTTGACCGCTTCGACCAACTCGGGAACCGGTGTCATCGAGAACCGTGCGACGAATCGGGCCGCTCGCATCATGCGCAACGGGTCGTCGCTGAAACTGATGTCCGGATCGAGGGGAGTTCGCAAGGTGCGGGTCATGAGATCGGCGGCGCCGTTGAACGGATCGACCAGAGTCGGTGACTCACTGGTCAGTTCGAGGGCCATCGCATTCACCGTGAAATCGCGACGTGACAGGTCGGTCTCGATGGCATCGGCGAATTCGACATCGGGTTTGCGAGTATCGGGGTGGTAGGCCTCGGCTCGGTGAGTGGTGATCTCGTAGACGCGGTCGCCCTTGCGCGCCCCGATGGTGCCGAACTTCTCTCCTTGCGTCCACAATGCGTCGGCCCACGGGGCCAGGATCTTCTTCACCTCGGTGGGACGGGCATCGGTGGTGGCGTCGAAATCGATGGATGAGGCCTCGTGCCCGAGCAGGAGATCGCGCACCGATCCGCCCACCAGGTAGAGACGCTTTCCGGCTGCGGCGAAAAGCCGGCTGACGTCGGCCAACTCGGCCAGCACCGGAGCGAATCGGTCGGGCACCACCTCGTCAGACTAGACGCACTCTGCCGATCCCTCCCTGAACACGGCGATCTCGTCGAGACGCGCCCACGCGTCGGCTGATCCTCCGTTGGTCGCTTCTTCCCCGGGCATGGACGGATTCGAATCGACCAGCGCACCAAGGGTGGCCGCCGAACAGGCCGCCAAGGCATCGAGGTCGTATCCGCCTTCCAACATGACCACGGTTCGTCCGGAAGGCACCAAAGGAAGCAGACGGCGCATCATGATGGCGTAGTCGGCGGCGGCCAACCCCATCTCGGTGATCGGATCACGGCGATGGGCATCGAAGCCCGCCGACACGATCAGCCAGGTGGGAGCGAATCGCTCAGCAGCCGGCAACACGAACCGATCGAAAGCCGCCAGATACACATCGCCAGTGGAGTGGGGCGGCAAGGGAATGTTCATGGTCGTCCCGCGTCCCGCACCGGTTCCGATCTCGTCGATCCAGCCCGTTCCCGGATACAACGGCCACTGATGCAGTGATACGAACAAGACTCGATCGTCGGAGAAGAAGACGTCCTGTGTTCCATTGCCATGGTGGGCATCGAAATCGACGATCAGGACCCGTTCACCGTCGTCGGCCAGGCGCGCTGCGGCGACCGCAACATTGGAGAACAAGCAGAAGCCCATGGCCTGGTCTCTCGTGGCGTGGTGCCCAGGTGGTCGAACCGCGCAGAACGCAGCGCGGCCACGACCGGCGCGCAGAGCGTCGATGGCCGTCAAGCCGGCACCGGCCGCCAAGAGCGCAGCGTCCAACGAACCGGACGACATCACCGTGTCGGCATCGAGGCGACCTCCTCCGTCGAGGGACACCTGCTGGATGAGTCGGACGTGGTCGGCGGTGTGCACACGCTCGAGATCGGCCCTCGACGCCGGAGTGGGTGTGAGCGGCACCATCGCATCCATCAAGCCGGTTCGACGCAATCCGTCGACGACGGCACCGAGTCTCTCGGGCCGTTCCTGGTGACGCGGCCCGGCGAGGTGATCGAGATACGCCTCGTGTGTTGCGAACAGGATGCTCACCGGACGAAACGCTACCGTCGAGGCGGTGAGCACCGGATTGCGGAACCGTCGGACACATGTTCAGGTGCTCCACGACGGCATCGTGACCGCCCGAGTGCGAAAGTGGCCCAGTCGTTCCGACGTCGCCCATGTGGTCTTGACCGACCATCAGACCTCTCCAACGGTGAGCGCGGTGCGATCGTGGTGCGAGGTGCTGCGACTGGAAGGTTTCCCGCTCGCCAGGACCGGTGCTCTCTCTCCCGATGCAGCCGCGACCTTCGAACGCGCCGGGTTCCATCGCATTCAGACTCTGGCTCTTCTACGCCTCGATGATCCGACGACCTTGCGCCGATTGCGCGGCCTTCCCCGTCCGGCAGTGGCCTTGCGCTCCTTGCGCTCGGCACGTTCGTTGCACACCGCGGCTGCCATCGACCACTCTGCATTCGATGCTGGCTGGGACTTGGATGTTCCCACGATTCGCGATGCCTGTCGGGCGACGGCATCCCACCGCATCCGACTGGCGGTCACCGCAACGGACGAACCGGCCGGCTACATGATCTCTGGACGCAGTGGTCCGTCTGGTTTCGTGCAACGCCTCGCCGTCGCACCCGAGCACCAGGGACAAGGCATCGCCCACGCGCTATTGCAAGATGGCCTCCAGTGGCTCGCTCGCCATCACGTCACCGACGTCTTGGTGAACACCCATCTCGACAATGTGCGGGCGCTCACCCTCTATCGCGCCTGGGGATTCACCCGGCTCGACGAGGAGCTTCAGGTCATGGAGATCGACCTCGGACAGGGGAACTCCCGGTGATTCGTCGGATCACCGGAATCGCCGTCGTGCTCGTCGGTCTGCTCAATGGTCCGATGACCATGTCGGTGACCGCTGGATCAACGGGAGCATCCACGATTCACTTGGTGTCACAGATGAGTTTCCTGCCAGGGGACGAGAACAGTCTCCTGCGGTTGTCATTCACCGTCGATCGATCGGATGCCGCCCCCGTCGAGGTGCCTTCGGTTCTCATCGTGAGCACTCATCGCCCGGTGGACACCCGAGAAGAGGTTCGCGCCGCCGCGTCCGGCGAACTCCCGCGAACGATCGACACCATCCGTCTGGATCTCTCCGATCAAGTGGGTGCCGAGGGCGGTCCGCTCGACGTGCTCATCGTCTCCGAAGTGTCGACGCGAAACTCGGATCGGCTTCAGTTTCCCGATCCTGGCATCTATCCCGTCACGGTGAGTTGGGAAGAAGACGGAGTGATCACCTCGACTTTCACGACTTTCGTCGAGCGACTTGCCGCCGGAGCCCTTGCTCCCCAGGGCAATGATGGTCTGCGGTTGTCGGTGATCGGGCAGATCGACAGCGATGTGACTCTGCAACCCGATTCGACCACGGTCATTTCCGATGGCGATCGGGAGGAGATCACCGATCTGGTGTCCGTCGTCGAGACACTTCCCGATCTTCCCGTCACCGTGACCGTCCGTCCCGAGCTGATCGATGCGCTCGATCGTTCCGACGAGGGCGACGCCGCTCTTCTGGCCCGACTCCAGGCCTCGGCGTCGCTCAGGGTCCTGTCCAATACATTCGTCGACGTCGATCCGAGTGACCTTGCCGTACCGAGTGGTTCGGAGATCTTCCGCCGCCAACTGCGGCTCGGTGAAGACGTGATTGCCGGACTCCCTCCGAATCACATCAGCCCCCGACTGACATGGTTCCAGAACCGTGCGCTCAGCGAGTCCGGAGGAGTTCTCCTCGCCGAGCTCGGGTTGCGCACCGTCGTGTTCGGTCTCGCGGCCCAACAGGACACAGCCGATGGAGCGGCCCTCTTGGCCGATTCGACGCGCAAGATCGAATTGCGCTTGTCCGACGACACATCGGTGACCGCCGCCCTGATCGACGGGCCCTTGAGCGAAGTACTCGATGGCCGAGAGGATCCGGCTCTCGTGGCCCAACGGGTTCTCGCCGAATTGAAGGCCTTGCTCCTGGAATTGGAGCGCGACAACGATTCCGTGGCCGGACGCGGCGTGCTGTTGTCGACTCCAGACGGATCTCTCCCTGGACCCGACATGCTCACGGCTCTCTTTCGCGCCGTGGCCGACGATCCACGCCTGACCTTCGTTTCTGTTGAGAATCTGGTGACCACGATGTCGGTGAGCCTGGTGGACGGACGTCCGGTCGTGGTCGATCTCCCGCGATCGAACGACCTCCCCGCCCCGGCCGGTGCCCCGCAGATCGCCGACCTGACCGCCACCGTGGACGCATTCTCCTCGATGTTGCCCGATGGCGATTACCGCCCGCGGCGCTGGCGGCGCCTCCTCGATGTTCTGCCACATCACGCCTTCACCGATGAGCAACGGAATGCCTACGCCTCGATCATCACTGGTGAAACCTTCGAGTTGGCAGCAAGCGTGAGCCCGCCGATGGCCACCACGTTCACCCTTGGCGGCCGCAGTAGCCCGTTGCGTTTTTCCATCCGAAACGATGGCGACACCGATCTCTTGGTCCGTATTCGACTCACCAGCGCGAAATTGCGTCTTCCTGACGGTGAAAAGGTGGTGCTCGTTCCGGCGCGTTCCTCCACTGCGGTGGACATGCCCGTCGTGGCGCGCAGCAACGGACGCTTTCCCGTGTCCTTGCAGATGTTCACGCCGGAAGGAAATGTGCCCATCAGTCCAGTGGCCACCTTGACGGCGCGCGTGAACGCTCTGGCCGGTCTCGGCCAATTGGTGACCGGAATCGCGCTCCTGCTCCTCTTGTCCTGGTGGGTGAGTCATTTCCGACGCCAACACGTGGAACGTCAGTCCCGCGCCGCCCGGGCGTCCGGTCGCCACCCGAGCGAGAAACACCTGAAATAGCCGACTAATCTGCGCCGATGACCTCCGCCGTGCGCATCATCACCGACAGTGCCTGCGATCTTCCGGATTCCGTGATCCGCGAGCTGGGGATCGAGGTGGTGCCTCTCTTCATCAGATTCGGAGACGAGGAGTTGGTGGACCGGGAGCAACTCTCCACCGATGAGTTCTGGCATCGCTGCGCCACCGAGGAAGGATTGCCCTCGACCGCGGCCCCGTCTCCCGGACGATTCGAGCAAGCCATCTCGAAATTGGTGAGCGAGGGTGCTCGGGGAGTGGTCATCATCGATCTGTCCGGAGCATTGTCCGGGACGTTGCAGAGCGCCGAGGTGGCCGCCGACGGGTCGGCCGCCGACGTCCGCGTGGTGGACAGCCGTACGGTTTCGATGGGCCTCGGGGCGATCGTGGTGGCCTGCGCGCGGGCGGCCCGGGACGGGGCCGGCATCGACGAGGTCGAAAGGCTGGCCCGGGACCTGAGCACCAGGAGCCAGGTGTGGGGAGCTCTCGACACCCTGGAAAACCTCAAGAAGGGTGGTCGGATCGGTGGGGCGAAAGCCCTGGTCGGAACGGTTTTGTCGATCAAACCCATCATCGAAGTGCGGGACGGAGTCGTCCACGAGGGCGGTCGTCAGCGGACCCGCAGCAAGGCACTCGGATTCCTGGTGGACAAGGTGCGGGACTGCATGAACAAGGGTGGCGGAATCAGCCAACTCTCGGTGTTGCACGCAGCGTGTCCCGATGTCGACTCCTTCGTCGAGCAATTGCGGACCGTCTATCCCGGCGAGATCATGATCGGACAGATCGGTCCGGTGGTCGGAGCCCATGCCGGACGCGGCACCATCGGCGTGGCCTTCATTCAAGACTGAACGCCACCTCGTGACATTCCCCACTCGGTGGTGCGCCGACAACTAGCGTCCATGGGCGAACATGCCTTCGTCCGACAAACGCTCCGAGCCCCAAGAGCAGACGGTGATCGCCGGTCGATACCGACTGGATGAGCATCGCGCCCACGGGGGTATGGCCGAGGTCTGGCGCGCCACCGATTTGCAGTTGTCCCGAACCGTGGCAGTGAAACTGTTGAAGCCCCATCTGACGGCCGATGCCACTTTGGCCGAACGTTTCCGCCGTGAGGCCGTGGCGGCGGCGAATTTGAACCACTACAACATCGTCACCGTGCACGACGCCATCGAGGACGACGGTCGTCAGGCCGTGATCATGGAATTCGTCGACGGGAAGTCCCTCCGCGAATTGCTGGACACCAACGGGCGTTTGGCCACCAATCTGGTGGTGCACATCGGTACCAGCGTGTGCGCGGCATTGGAGGCGGCGCACAAACTCGGGATCATTCATCGCGACGTCAAACCCGGCAACGTGTTGTTGATGAAGGACGGGCGCGTCATGCTCACCGACTTCGGCATCGCCAAAGTGCTCGGTGAGGGCGAAGACCTCACCAGCGAGAACATCATGATGGGAACGGCGAAGTACCTCTCTCCCGAACAGGTGCGAGGCGACAAGCTGGACGACCGAGCCGATCTCTACTCACTCGGCATCGTGCTCTACGAATGTCTGGTGGGCAAGGTTCCCTTCGTCGGATCGAACGACACCGAAACAGCACTGGCACGTCTGCAAAAAGAGGCTCCCACGATCACCTCGTTGCGACCCGATGTCGATCCGGGCATCGCCGCGGTGATCCACAAGATGATGGCTCGGGAACCACGTAATCGTTTCCAGTCCTGTGCTCAGGCTCGTCAAGCACTCAAGGACGCCGCCGACAAACGCGGCATGCCCGGCACCAATGTGGCCACACGACCAGTTCGGGACCGAACTCCACCGACGGGCAAGGTCATCAGGCCCAAGAATCACACTCCGACGGCCACCACACGGCTGCCAGTCGTTCCGAGCGATGAACGCACACCCCCTGGTCTGGCCACATCAGGACGCCCCAGTCAGCCACGGCAAAAAGGGACGAGCCGATCGACGACACCGGCACAAGGAACCCCGAAACGAGACGGTGTTCTGAGTTCCGTGATGCGAAATCCCGTCGTCCTGGCGGTCCTGCTGTTGGTCGTCGTCATCGGTGGGGTGGTGGTGGCCCAGCGCGATACCCGCCAAGCGGAACCAGATGTTTCGACTCCGATCGCCGACGGCGCGGCCGTCGACACCCCCATCTACACAGGTCCGGTCGAGATCACCGGCATCAAGTCCTTCGACCCTGAGGGTGACGACCGCGTCGAGAACGAGGACATGGTTCTCAACGTCACCGACGGGGATCCCGACACCTGGTGGTCGACCACGTGCTACCGGTCCCCCACTTTCGGTAGCAAGTCCGGTGTTGGCCTCGTGCTGCAGTTGAACGAGTTGACCATGGCGCAACTCGACGTCGATATGGCCAGCCGCGAGTGGAAGGCCAGTATCTACGCATCGGCAGAGAACGGCACGGCGGCATCGCAATGGGGACAACCGATCTGGCAGGGCAGTGCCGACGCCGGTTCGAAGATCTCCACCGCGTTCACCACTCCGGCACAATTCGTGCTGATCTATTTCACCGAGGTCGGCCGGAGTACCTTCTGCAGCAACAACAATCCGTATCGAGGTTCGATCAGCGAAGTTCGCGTGTCACCGGCACCTTGATCGTCCGCGAACGGACACCGTCAGCATCGCCATGACTCCCGAGTCGTTGAACGACCTCCTTCGCCAGCATCACCCGATGATTCGGGCCGTCTGCTGGCGCATTCTGAACGACGACTCCGATGCCGACGATGCCGCACAGAACGCCATGATCTCCATCGCCCGCCGCATCGACACTTTCGACGGGCGTTCGGCGATCACCACGTGGATCTACCGCATCGCCACCAATGCCGCTCTCGACGAGATCAGGCGCCGACGCCGGCGACCTCGTCCCGTGGGTGACCGATCGATCCTGACCGTGGTCGACTCCTCCAGTGAGCGGGCCATGGACACCATCGACGGCGCCGACCAGCTGAACGCCGCCCTCGCTCAAATCCCCGAGGAATTCCGAGTGGCGTTGATCCTGCGTGATGTGGTGGACCTGGACTACGAGGAAATTGGTCGGATCCTGAACGTTCCGGGGGGCACCGTCAGGTCCCGAATCGCCCGGGGGCGGGCTCGATTGGCCGATCTCCTCGGGAACCCGACCGCACCCGACGAACGTCCTATGACCGAACGGATGCCAGCCAACACCGATGCACCCGGTGTCGGCGAACCCGGTCCGTCCGACCACGGTCATCAACTGCCATGAACGATCCCCGCGACGCACTTGCGAACAACGCCACCGAACCGTCGACCGATGTCGACGAGTTCGCCAGCCGTCTGTTGGACGGCGACATCGTCATGGCCGACGTTCCGCCAGCGCTACGAGACGACGTGACGCGCCGTCGAGAGACCTTCGCCCGTCAGCGCCTGGCACTCGGTGACATCGCCGGATCTGCGTCCCAGGACACCATCGAACGATCCGTGGATCGAGCTCTGACCGCCTATCGCCGTCAACGGATGGTTCGCCGACCCCGGGTCATTGGTGTGGCTGCGGCCGCAGCATCGATTCTCGTTCTTGCGGGCCTGGGATTCACGCGAATCGGGTCCGATGAACCTCTGACCGTCGCCGATGGTGGAGCTGCGGTCATGGTTGCTTCGGACACGGTGTCCCCATCGGTGAGCGAAGCCACCAAGATGGATCCGCTGGCCGCCGCGGCAGCGCCGTCGCTGGCCCTCTCCCCGGAGGACACGATCGTCGAGTTCGAATCGGCCGACGAGTTGCGGGTGCTCGTGGACGGGTGGTCGGTCGATGTGATGAGGCAGGAATTCCCACATGAGGACACCTCTTCGCAGTCGATGTCCGCTCCGTGTTCGAGCGAACCGACGGCGCAACTACTCACCCGAAACGCTCGCTTCCGTGGACAACCGGTCGAGATCTACCGTGCTGACACCGGTGACATCATCGTGTACGCCCAAACCGACTGTGCAGTTCTCCTGCGCCTCGGCGCGTAGAACCGAATCGTCCCCCCTTCACGAGTCCGGTCCCCACTGGATAGCCTGCGCTTCATGGCAGGCAATCCGTTGACCGATCCAAATTGGGCCGCCGATGTCACCGACAAGATCGTCGACACTGTTGACAAGGTGCGTGACCGAACGACCAAACCCATCGTTTTGATGGCTCGAGGTCTGGTGTTCGGCCTGCTCAGCGCGTTTCTCGGTGTCACTGCCCTGATCCTGCTGTTGATCGCAGCCTCACGAGCGCTGATCAGCGTCGTCGAGTGGCCCCTCGATCACGACACGGCGGTCTGGGTGTCCTATGTGATCCTTGGTGGCATCTTGTGCCTCGCCGGCGCAGTGTGCATGGTTCGCCGCCAGAGCAAGGACGGTGTCTGATGACTTCACATCATCGCGTCATCATCATCGGCTCGGGTCCGGCAGGTCTGACCGCAGCCATCTACACGGCACGCGCCAGCCTGGCTCCCTTGGTCATCGAAGGGGAACCGAGCAGCACCAGTGATCAGCCCGGTGGCCAACTGATGCTCACCACCGAAGTGGAGAACTTTCCCGGATTTCCCGAGGGCATCATGGGGCCCGAACTGATGATGCGCTTCAAGGAGCAGGCCAGCCGATTCGGGGCAGAGTTCCTGACGGAGAAAGCCACAAGAGTCGAATTTGGTGTGACACCACTGCGGGTCCACGTGCGTGATGCCGTGTACACCGCCGACGCAGTCATCGTGTCCACCGGGGCGCAAAGTCTGATGCTCGGATTGGAAGCCGAAGAGCGTCTCATCGGTCACGGTCTGTCGACTTGTGCCACCTGCGACGGTTTCTTCTTCCGCGGCAAGGAGATCGCCGTGGTCGGTGGTGGCGATTCGGCTATCGAGGAGGCCACCTTCCTCACCAAGTTCGCGTCCAAGGTGACCCTCATCCATCGTCGCGATTCGTTCCGTGCCAGCAAGATCATGCAGGAGAGGGCCCTCGCCAATCCGAAGATCGAGATGCGGTGGAACACGGTTGTCACCGACTTGGTCGGCCAGGACCAATTGGAGTCCATCAAGTTGGCCGACACCGTCACCGGAGCGGAAAGCACCATGAATGTGTCCGGGCTCTTCATCGCCATCGGACATCGACCCAACACCGATGTCTTCAAAGGCGTTCTCGACATGGAGGACTCCGGATATCTGATCACTCGACCGGACAGCACCTACACCAACATTCCCGGTGTCTTCGCCTGCGGGGACGTGAAGGACCACGTCTATCGCCAGGCCATTACCGCCGCCGGATCGGGATGCATGGCGGCCATCGACGCCGAGCGGTGGTTGGAAGCACAGCACTGAACCTGGAGCGGTAGCATTCGTTTCCGAAACGAGGAGAGGATCACCATGGCTGACGGAATCGTGACTCTGACGTCGGGAACGTTCGACGAGACAGTGAACTCGTCGAGTCTGCCGGTGGTCGTGGACTTCTGGGCCGAATGGTGCGGCCCCTGCAAGATGATCGCCCCCATTCTCGGTGAGATCGCCACAGAGCAAGCTGGCAAGGTGACCATCGCCAAGTTGAATGTGGACGATCACGGTGACATCGCCCAGCGCTACGGCGTCATGAGCATCCCAACCCTCTTGGTCTTCAAGGATGGTGAGTTGGTCAAGCGAATGGTCGGAGCCAAGGGCAAAGGCCAACTCTTGCAGGAGTTGGAGGACGTTCTCGTCTGATGCACCTCGAACCCGGCGACACGGGTCCGGAGGTCGTAGCACTACGTCGTCGCCTGCGCGACGCCGGTTTTCTCCTCGATGGGACGGTCGTCCCCGAGTCGGAGTCCTACTGTGAGCAGACCGCCACGGCGGTCCGAGATTTCCAACGCGATCGCGGTCTCACCGAAACCGGCATCTGTGACGACGTCTGCTGGACGGCACTCCTCGAAGCGTCGTGGAACCTCGGTGACCGAGCGCTGATGCTGCGCTCCCCCAACGTCCGTGGCGATGATGTCGCCGAATTGCAGCGCATCCTGTCGCGTCTCGGTTTCGATTGCGGACGCATCGACGGAATCTTCGGTCCTTTGGCGGCTCGAGCGCTGTCGGATTTCCAGGAAAACGCCGGATTGGATGTCGACGGGGTCTGCCACGCGTCGACGGTGGACGTACTGCGAATGCTCTCCCGAATGACCGGGGACGGACCGGGTATCGCCGCAGTGCGCGACGCCGAACAGGCCCGTAGTGGTCAACCGTTGGCCGGACGGCGGGTGGTGGTTGGACACTTCGGTCACCTGGAAATGCTTCGCGATGAGTTGGGAACCGCTCTCCGGGACCATGGGGCCATGTTGATCGACGTGCCCGACACCGATCCGGCCACACAATGGCAAACGGCCAACTTGTTCGGAGCCGATGTCTACGTGGGATTTGAAGCCCACGAGCAGCCCATGGCCCGCATCACCTACTACGCCGTCCCGGCCTTCGAGTCCGCCGGCGGACGCGCACTGGCGGTGCTCATGGAACGGCATCTGCGCGACATCATCCCGGGTTTGCGAGTCGAGGGGATGCGAATCCCCATCCTGCGAGAAACAAAGATGCCCGCGGTTCTGCTGACCGTGGGTCCCAGAGACACCGTGGTGTTGCGAAGTCATCGGATCGCTGAGGCCATCTTCTTGGCACTGCTCGCCTGGGCACCCTGATCGAATGGGAAGTTATCCACAGGCTTATCCCCACGCTGTGCGGAAGTCTCGCGCGTCAGTTGACGTTGACACTGACGGCTCGAATCGTCGATGACACCATCACAACACCCGCAGATGGCGACGCCACGCCGAGAAGATCATGACTCGGTCTGAGAGACTCCGAGCATGAGGTAATACAGCCGCTCCAGATCCTCGAGATCAGCGAACTCGATGGTGACGGTCCCCTTCTTGTTGGCCATCTTCACCGTCACCCTGGTGGAGAGGTAGTCCGAGATGTG
>JBMTPW010000005.1:0-27241 GCA_049444115.1 Ilumatobacteraceae bacterium
CCCCCCCCGACTCTTGCTGGCCTACGACGGTTCGCAATTCCACGGTTTCGCCGAGAACAGGGGCGTGCGAACGGTGGCGGGGGCCCTGCGCGAAGCGCTGAGCCTCGTCTGCCGCCGTGACGTGGACATCACCGGCGCCGGTCGAACCGATGCGGGTGTGCACGCTTGGGGCCAGGTGGTCAGTTGCGATCTCCCACCTGACACGGACCTCGAGAACTTGCCCCGACGTCTGACCAAGTTGTGTGCGCCGGGCATCGTGGTTCGCTCCGCCGAGTGGACCGACCCGGATTTCGACGCCCGCTTCTCGGCACGCTGGCGGCACTATCGGTACGTCGTCGTCAATGATCCGGTAACCGATCCTTTCATCGCCGGAACGAGTTGGCAGGTGTCCGAGCCTCTCGATCTGGCGCTGATGCGCCTGGCCTGTGATCCACTCATCGGGGAGCACGATTTCTCGGCGTTCTGTCGACGACCGGCACACAGGTCCGATCAGGAGCCGGTCAGCCTGCGTCGCCGGGTCTTGACGGCCCATTGGTCGGAGCGGGTCAGCGACACCGGACAGCGCCTTCTCGTCTTCGAGATCCGGGCGCAGGCGTTCTGCCACCAGATGGTGCGCTCCATCGTGGGCACCGTGGTGGACGCCGGCCTGCGCCGTCTGACTCCGGGCGAGATCACCGGCATCCTGCTCTCCCGGGATCGCTCCCGTGCCGGGCAAGTGGCTCCACCCCAGGGGCTCACCCTCTGGGAAGTCGGTTACGGTCCTGAACAGGTGCAAAATTGACATCCTCCCCGGCCGTTTTCCCCCGGACGCCCGTATCATTTTCCGGTCACCTGCGGGTCGCCGGACCAGCAGAAGTTCTGAAAGAAGCAGCCATGACCACGTATTCGCCCAAGGCCAGTGAGATCAGCCGCGAGTGGCACATCGTGGACGCCGAGGGCATGGTGCTCGGGCGTTTGTGCACCGAGATCGCTCGTCTGTTGCGCGGCAAACACAAGCCGACGTTCGCGCCGCACATGGACTCCGGCGACCACGTGATCGTCATCAATGCCGACAAGGTGGTGCTCACCTCGGGCAAGGCCAACACTCGCTTGGTGCACAATTTCTCCGGGTATCCCGGGGGTCTGAAGAGCGAAACCTTCGCCAACCTCTTGGCGCGTCGACCCGATGAAGCCATTCGCGGTTCGGTGCGGGGCATGCTGCCCAAGGGTTCGCTCGGTCGCCAAATGATCAAGAAGTTGAAGGTCTACGCCGGAGCCGAGCACCCGCATGGTGCCCAGAAGCCGGTGGTGCGGGTCGTCGATCACGCCCGAGCTCGCTGAATCGAATCGTCCAAGAGAAGTCACTGAGGATCCCACATGTCGAAGCCACTCACACAGACCACCGGACGCCGCAAGGAGGCCGTTGCCCGCGTGCGCGTTCGGCCGGGAACCGGCAAGGTCACCGTCAACGGCAAGCCGATCGAGCAGTACTTCTCCACGGCCACCCAGCGGAACTCGGCGGTGGAGGCGTTGCGCGTGACCAATACTCTCGAGCAGTACGACGTGGACGCCACCATCTTCGGTGGCGGAGTCACCGGACAGTCGGGAGCCATGCGCATGGGTCTGGCTCGTTCGCTCGTCGAATTGGATCCCGAGGCTCGTCCGACTCTCAAGAAGGCCGGTCTCCTGACTCGTGACGCCCGCCGCAAGGAGAGCAAGAAGTACGGTCTCAAGAAGGCTCGAAAGGCTCCGCAGTACACGAAGCGCTGATTGCGCTCGCGGACGGTTCATGCAGGACCACGCTCAGCCTCGATTCGGCACCGACGGAGTTCGAGGTCGGGCGATCGTCGAAATCACTCCCGAATTCTGTATGTCTCTCGGGCGCGCCGTGGCGCAGGTCCTGCGCCCCGAACGTCTGGTGATCGCCCACGATCCACGGCTGTCGGGACCCATTCTGGAAGCGGCCTTCGCCGCCGGGGCAGCGGCCGAAGGCGTGGAGGTCCAGCAGTTGGGCATGCTCCCGACTCCGGCGGTTGCGGTCATCGCCGCCCGCGAAGGCGTTCCGGGCGTGGTGGTGACGGCATCCCACAACGGCTATTCGGACAACGGCATCAAGGTGTTCGCAGTTGGTGGATCGAAGGTTTCCGACGCCGATCAGCAAACGATCGAATCACGTCTTCGATCTCCGTCATTCGAACGTGTCGCTGCTCCAGCGGGCCGCCTGGTACGTCGCCAGGATGCCGAGGCGATCTACGCCGAGCACATCACCGGCTTGTTCCCGCCGGTCGCGCTCGAAGGATTGCGGATAGTGATCGACACCGCGAACGGAGCGATGAGCGAAGTCGCACCGCGAATCCTGGAGAGTCTCGGTGCCGACGTCATCGTCATGAACAATTCTCCCGACGGGACCAATATCAACGACCGATGCGGTGCGACGGCTCCGCAGGCGCTCTGTGAATTCGTGGCGAACATCGCGGCCTCGACGCACGATGGAGGCCTGGCCGTGGATCTGGCCTTCGCCTTCGACGGTGACGGCGATCGTCTGATCGCGGTGGACGAACGAGGACGGATCGTGGACGGTGATCGTCTCATCGCCTTGTCGGCGCTCGACCGGCGACATCGGGGACAGCTCCTGGGCGATGGGGTGGTGGTGACGGTCATGACCAACCTCGGCTTCCATCGGGCGATGAAAGCCGCCGACATCGATGTCGTGACGACGCCAGTCGGTGATCGCGCCGTTCTCGAGGCCATGGCCCTTCATGGTTACGTTCTCGGTGGAGAACAGAGTGGGCACATCATCCACCGCGATCTGGCCACTACCGGTGACGGACTCTTGGCGGCCATCGAACTGGCTCGCATGTACCGGCAGCGTCACCGGGAAACCGGTGAGCCGTTCTCGGTCATGGCCGCCGCGGTGATGCAGACCTTCCCCCAGGTTCTCAGCAATGTGCCGGTCGGGTCCCGTACGGTTGATCCCGCCCGCGATCTCGCCTCGGCCATTGCGGCTGCCGAGGCCGAACTCGGTAGCGACGGGCGTGTCCTGGTGCGAACCAGCGGGACCGAATCTCTGATTCGGATCATGGTGGAGGCCTCGACCGAGGAACATGCCCGGCAGGTGGCCGATCGATTGTCGGCTGCGGTGCGAGCACACTACGGATGACGGCCCGTCGACCTTGCCCCGTTCCACCTGCTCGAGCCGCCCATTCGCCCGTGTCGCCCCCCGGGTAACCTGACGTCATGTGTGGGATCATCGCCCTGGTGAGCCGCCCCACGCGGCGCCCGGTTCCCACAGCGGCCGAGATCCTGGCCCTCGTCGATCAGGCTCTCGCCGCGGGTTCCGATCCTGTTGCAGCCACCGCCCACCTGTTGCGGGTCGATGAACTCCTGAAGGGTGTGCCAGGACTCCTCGCCATGGATGATCCGACGCTGGTGGTCGCCATCGGTGAGCGACTCGAAATTCTCGCTCGCACCGTCGACGGTCTCGATGCGACCCTGGAATCGAGCGATCTGGATCCCGACGACGCAGAACGTCGCTCGGCTGAACTCATCGCCTGGCGCGATGTTCTGTGGTCGATTGTGCAGGACCGTCTCGGGACGGCCCGTGCCGTCGCCGATCTGGCGGGTGCGAATGCCCCCCGCTCGCTGCGCCAAGGATATTTGACCGTCCAACAGGCCCTCGCCGCCCTCGATCGGTTGGAGGTGCGTGGCCGAGATTCGGCGGGCATCCACGTCTTCGTCTGGAATCACGGACTCGACGGTGAGGATGAGGACCTGCTCCGGGCCATGTCCGAACGTGGCCAGGATCCCTTGTTCCAGAGCGGATCGGTGCGCTTGGTCGATGGCGTCCTGTCGATCGTCTACAAAGCCGCCGCCGAGATCGGGGAATTGGGTGACAACACCCGGGTCCTACGAGCCGCCATCCGTGGGGATGCATTGTTGCGTCGGGCGCTCGGAAACCCCGATGCCCGGTTGTCGCTCATCGGACACACGCGCTGGGCCAGTGTGGGCATCATCTCCGAACCCAACGCTCATCCGGTCAACAGCGAGATTGGTCGGCACGACGTGGAATCGACCAGTCCGTATGTGGTGGCCGCGCTCAACGGCGACGTGGACAATCATGAAGATCTGCGAATCACCCATGGACTCTCCTTTCCGGGGCCGATCACCACCGATGCCAAGGTGATTCCGGCGATCGTGAACCTGGAGACCGGACGATGCGGCGATCCGGTGGAGGCTTTCCGGCGTTGTGTGGTGTCGCTCGAGGGATCGGTGGCGATCGGTGCCGTGGCTTCGGACCGGCCGGAGCGATTGCTGTTGGCGCTACGCGGCAGTGGCCAGGGTCTGTTCGTCGGTCTGGCCGAAGACCTTTTCATCGTGGCCAGTGAGCCCTATGGCCTGGTGGAGGAAACCGCCACGTACATTCGGTTGGACGGCGAGGGAACCAGCGGCAAGGGAACCGTGAACGGACAGGTTGTGGTACTCGACGGGGCCGTCGCTGGCGAACTGAGTGGAGTGACTCGGTTGTCCTACGACGGAACCCCTCTTCCGGTGGGTCCAGAGGATCTGGTACGTGCCGAGGTCACCACCCGCGACATCCATCGCGGCGATGCACCCCATTTCTTGTTGAAGGAGATCACCGAGGCACCGATGAGTTTCCACAAGACGGTGCGCGGAAAGATCGTGGAAGGAACGGTCGGTTTGCGGGCCTCGCTCGGGGCGCGGGCGTTGCCCGAGGAGATCGTGGCCGATCTGGCCGCCGGCCGAATCCACAAGATCCGGGTCATCGGCCAGGGAACGGCAGCCGTGGCCGGTCGGAGCTGCGCGCAGATCCTGGAGGAGTTGTGCGATGGACGATTCGACATCGACGCCCTCACCGCCACCGAATTGTCCGGCTTCCACCTGACCCACGACATGGCCGACACCTTGGTCATCGCCGTGAGTCAGAGTGGTACCACCACCGACACCAATCGCACCGTCGATCTGGTCCGTTCGCGTGGAGCACGGGTGTTGGCCATCGTCAATCGCCGCAGCAGCGACCTTTGCGACAAAGCCGACGGTGTGCTCTTCACCAGTGATGGACGCGATGTGGAGATGAGTGTGGCCTCCACCAAGGCCTTCTATGCCCAGGTGGCTGCGGGAGTCCTCTTGGCCTGCGCCCTCAGCGAAGCCGCCGGGCTGGGAAGTGACGCCCGGCGCCACGAACTGCTGTCGGCCACACGGGCGCTCCCCGAGACCCTGCGTGCCGTTCTCGAGCGACGAAGCCATATCGCCGAGATCGCCCACCGATTGGCTCCGTCCAAGAGGTACTGGGCCGTGGTGGGCAACGGACCCAATGCCATCGCCGCCCACGAGGTTCGCATCAAATTGAGCGAACTTTGTTACAAGAGCATCGCCTGCGACGTCACCGAGGACAAGAAGCACATCGACTTGTCCAGCGAGCCGTTGATCCTGGTCTGCGCGGCCGGATTGGCCGGAAGTACCGCCGATGACGTGGCCAAGGAAGTGGCCATCTATCGGGCCCACAAGGCCACACCCATCGTGGTCGCCACTGAATCGGACACACGTTTCGCCGGAGCCTCGGCTTTCATCGGTGTGCCCGAGACCGATCCATCATTGGCCTTCGTCCTCAGCGCCATGGTCGGACACCTGTTCGGATACGAAGCGGCCCGGGCCATCGACGATCTGGCGCGAATTCTGCGTGAAGCGCGCGAGGTCGTGGAACGGGCCGTGGTGCGGTCGAGTTCCGCCGAGGTCGTCCTGCGCGAGGTCCAAGACGGACTGACCGGCGTCTGGGAGAACTTCATGCAGATCCTGCGCACCGGCTCCTTCAACGGTCATCTCGAGGCGAGTACAGCGGTGCAATTGGCGGCGATGCTGCGGATCGTTTCAAGCGATCCGGCCACTGCGGTGGAGGCGTATCAAGCCGAGACCGGAAAAGTGGGAACACCAGCCGCTTTGATCGACGATCTGACGGTGGCATTGACCCGAGCCATCGAAGAATTGACCCGTCCCATCGACGCCATCAAACATCAGGCCAAGACGGTGACCGTGGGTATCAGCAGAAGTGACGAAGGCGTGATGGATCGCGCCCTCGTTCGTCAGGTGTTCGCCGCCGGTGTGGGTCGTGACGCGCTCGGGTATCGCCAACTCAAAGTGCTGGCCGATTTGGATCCGGCAGTGCTCTCGGTGGAGGGTTTCACCCGGTATCGCATCGACGGCGATCCTCACCAGGCATCGGCCACCATCTCCGTGGTCGATCGCGGTGGTTTGTCGGTCGGGCTGCGCAGTCGCGTGGAATCGAATGCCTCGCTCGTGGGAACGAAACGGCGCGTGGCCTTGGAGCGTGAAGTTCTGGTGGCCCGGGGTCGTAGTGATGGTCGCACGGTGGTCTTCGTCCCCGAGGTGAAAGGTGGCCATGCAGTGGGCATCACGCTTCTGCACGTGGCCTTCCATGATCGATTGCCGAGTTCGGTCATGCGTCAGGTGCTCCAGGGCTACGACCGTCGCTATGACCGACTGGTCGACTGGGTGTCGGAAACCGAGGGTTCGATGCGTGACGACCTCCTGGCCGAAATTCCAGTGGCCGATCTCCTCATCCTGCCGATCAGTGAGGTGGCGGACCGGTGGCGCACTCCGAGTGAGTGATGTGATGATCGTCGGGATCGGTGTCGATGCGGTGGACGTGGAGCGGTTCACCCGGGTGCTCGAGCGAACGCCGCGGATGCGAGAGCGACTCTTCACTGCCGAAGAGTTGGCCTATGCCGACACGTTGGCCGATCCGATGCCGTCGCTGGCGGCGCGTTTCGCAGTGCGCGAGGCGGTGATGAAAGCGCTGGGAGTGGGGCTCGGGGCCTTCGAGTTCCACGATGTTTCCATCTCTCGATCGGAGTCCGGACAACCGCGAATTCTTCAATCGGGTCGAGCCGCCGAGTTGTCGGATCGTCGTGGTGTCGAGCGGTGGCAGGTGTCGATGTCCCATACCGACCAGTTGGCCGTCGCCTATGTGATCGCCGAGGGCGGTCGCTCCGCTGCGGACCCCGACCTACGATGACTCCATGAGACCGATCGTGACCCCGAAACAGATGCGGGTCATCGATCACGAGGCGGCCACTGCAGGTGTCCCGGTGGACGAGCTCGTGGCGCGTGCCGGCGCGGCAGTGGCGCGCACGGCGCGCCACATGATGGGTGGTGTCTACGGTCGAACGGTGGTGGTGGTGGCCGGTCCCGGAAACAATGGTGCCGACGGTCGCGTCGCCGCCCGCCTTCTGGCCGACCAGGGAGCGAGGGTGACGATGCTCGATGCTGGTCGCCTGCCGCTTCGGCTCCCGCGGGGTGATCTCCTGATCGATGCCGCTTTCGGCACCGGATTCCGCGGCCAGTGGGATCCACCCGATACCCGGGGAATGCCGGTGTTGGCCGTGGACATTCCCTCGGGAGTGGACGGTCTCACCGGAGTGGCCTCCACGGCGGCCTGGGCAGCTGCGCGAACGGTCACTTTCGTGGCTTTGAAACCCGGTTTGTTGATGGGTGCCGGGCGGGAGTTGAGCGGTGAGGTCGAAGTCGCCGACATCGGCATCAAATTCGGTCTCGGTGCGGTCGCCGTGAATGAAGTTGAAGCCGCCGACGTGGAGAGGTGGATTCCCCGACGTCCGCGTTCGGCTCACAAGTGGCAGTCGGCTCTGTACGTCGTCGCCGGAAGCGGACCGATGATGGGCGCGGCGCGTCTTTGCACCGGAGGTGCCATGCGCATGGGGGCGGGCATCGTGCATTTGGCGACACCGGGTGTGGTGAGCGACCGTTCCACCCCAAACGAGGTGGTCCGCAGGCCCCTTCCGGCTCTGGGTTGGTCCAAGGATGTGCTCACCGGTGCAGAACGGTTCCGGGCCCTGGTGCTCGGACCGGGTCTCGGCCGTGACGATGGAATCGCCACCGAGGCTCGCAAGGTGATCGCCGGGTGGGACCGCCCCATGGTCATCGACGGGGACGGATTGTTCGCAGTGGCCTGGGGTGGCGACGGAGCACGGGATCTCGTCAGATCGCGTGCATCGGCCACCGTGGTCACACCTCATGACGGTGAGTACGCCATGGTGCTCGGACATCCACCGACGACCGACCGCATCGACAGCGCCCGCAAGCTGGCGACCGATCTCAACTGCGTGTGTCTCTTGAAGGGTCCGACCACGGTCGTGGCCGAACCATCGGGTGAAGCACTGGTGATCACCAGTGCCGATGAACGACTGGCCACGGCCGGTACGGGTGATGTTCTGGCCGGAATGATCGGGGCAATGTTGGCGCGGGGAGCGGCGCCCTTCGAGGCCGCAGCAGCCGCAGCGTGGGTGCACGGCCGGGCTGCGGCTCGATTCCCTCATCGCGAGGGCCTGGTGGCCTCGGATCTCATCGACCTTCTGCCGGCAGTCATCGACGAGACGAGATCTCGATGATGAGCGACCGCCGGACGGGAATTGTTGCCGGTGCTGCACAGCGGGCGGCGTGGGTCGAAGTCGATCTGGCGGCGGTGGCCCACAACGTGCGCACTCTCAAGTCCGTCGTGGGAGCGGCGAAGTTGCTGGCCGTGGTGAAGGCCGACGGTTATGGGCACGGGGCCATTCGGGTGGCCGAGACGGCGTTGTCCGCCGGCGCCCACGGATTGGCCGTGGCGCTGGTTCAGGAGGGGATCGCTCTCCGCCGTGCCGGTATCGAGGCGCCGATTCTGATCTTGTCCGAACAACCTCTCGATCAGGTGGGGGACATCGTGGCCCACGGTCTCATCGCCACCGCCTACTCGGTGCCATACATCGATGCTCTCGAAGCAGCCGCACGTCGACGCGATGTAGTGGGTCAAGAAGTGCATCTGAAGATCGACACCGGCATGAACCGAGTCGGAGTGCAACCGGAGCGGGCCGTGGAGCTGGCCGGACGCATTCTGGCGTGCTCACCCTCGCTGTTGCTCGGCGGCACCTACACCCATCTCGCCTGCGCCGATGATCTCGACTCACCCTTCACCGCAGTTCAAGTCCAACGTTTCGATACCGCTCTTGCGGATCTGCGCGAGGCGGGGATCGATCCGGGTTGGGTGCACCTGGCCAATTCCGCCGGGGTGATCGGTCATCCGACCACGCACCGAGACATGGTGCGCGTGGGGATCGCCATGTACGGCATTCCTCCCGATCAATCCATGCTGACGCACTGTCGTCTGCTCCGACCAGCTCTCGCTCTCAAGGCTCGGGTTTCCCTGGTGAAGCGGGTTCGTGCCGGAGAGGGGATCTCGTACGGGCAGCGCCACCGTTTCGATCACGAGACCACGGTGGCCACGGTTCCGATCGGATACGCCGATGGAGTTCCGCGCCGATTGGCGGCTGTCGGAGGCAAGGTGCTCATCGGGGGCCGACGGTGTCCGATCGTCGGTGTGGTCACCATGGATCAGTTGATGGTGGACGTCGGAGATGCCGACGTGGCAGTGGGTGACGAAGTGGTGTTGCTCGGTTCGCAAGGAGAACACGTCATCTCTCCCAATGGGTGGGGGGCCCTCCTCGACACCATCGGCTACGAGGTCGTCTGCGCTCTCTCCGAGCGGCTACCTCGTCACTATCGGGGAGAATCGAGCGACCTCGACTCGGATGTCGACGACGTGACGAAAGAGACTCGTTCGTGAAAGGAGATCCGAGGTGACCAAGAACTTCGTTCCCTCAGCGGACCGCTTGCTGCCGGACCTGACTCTCAAGCAGGAGATGGTGCTGCTGGCGCGCACGTTGTGGCGCGAGGGATACAACGATCATCTGGCCGGGCACATCACCGTCAATCTGCACGACGGAACCTTGTTGTGCAATCCCTGGATGCTCTTGTGGAACGAGTTGCGCCCCGAACACATCATCCGCATCGATCTGGAGGGCAATCTGGTGGAAGGGGAGTGGCCCGTGCCGCCGGGAATTCCCCTGCACCTGGAATTGCATCGGGCCCGGCCCGGCGTCGAGGTGGCGCTGCACAATCACCCCTTGTACGGCACCGTCTGGGCCGACGCCCGGGAGATTCCCCCCGCACTCGATCAGTCGAGCGTGCTCGGTGGTGGCGGAGAACTGGTTCTCGTCGAGGAATACGGAGGCAGCGTCGACGATCCGGGAACCGCTGCTGCTGCGGTGGCCGCCATGGGTGATGCCGAACTGGTGCTCCTGGCCGGACACGGCGTCTTCGTGCTCGGCAATTCCGTACGCGCGGTGCATCAGCGGGCCGTGGCCCTCGAACAGCGCTGTCAGCGGGCCTGGCACGTGCGCGCCATGAGCACCGGGTCGATCGAATCGGCTCTGCCGGCGTGGTACGTGGACCGGATGAAGGTCTCCACCGGCGACAAGTTCATCGGCTTCTGGGAAGCCATGGTGCGCCAGGAGTTGCGGGAGGATCCCACTCTTCTGGGCGACGGTTCGCCGGTTGGCTTGCATCATCCTGCGGCCCCAGAATCCAGCCGTGGAAAGAGCGCCGGCGCGTGAGCCCGGCACCGGGCACCCTCGTCGTCGACGCCGACCATGGTCGGCTCTTGCTGCGGGCAGCGGACCAGTCGGATCTGGTCTCGGTTCCGGTGGACTCCCATGGTGCCGTCGACGATGCCCGGGCCTGGGTGGCCGCCATCGACGAAATCGCCGCATCGGAGCGGACGGCGATCTCGGGGCTCTCCAGCGTGGTGGTGCGAGCCAGCGAGGTGGGACTCGTCTGCGTCGGCGTCGACGGAACCGACGTACACCCGATTTCGTGGGCCGATGACGATCGTTCGGCGCCCGACGCGGCATGGTGCCGCAAGAAACATGAGGACGCCTGGTGGGAGTCGGAGGTCGGCATGGTGCCCGAGTACCGGAATCTGGTGACGAAATTGTCATTGGTCCATCGCAGCGCACCGGACGCCTGGGAGCGTGCCCGGTTCTTCTGCAGTGTCGAGGACTACCTGCGATGGCACCTGGTATCGACGAACGCACCCGGATCGTTCATCACCAGGCCGAAGGTGGCGGCGACATTCGGGCTCTGGAGGCTCGGTGGATATCGCGCCGCGGTTCTATCGCTCATCGATGCCGATCGGAATTGGTCCGGGGTGTTGCCGGAGGTCGGTATCGAAGGAACCGTTCTCGGCACTTGGTGCCAGTTGGACGTTCGACTCTGATCTCAGGCCGAGGGGGAGCCCGGGTACCGGTTCGGAATGTCGATGGTGCCGCGCCGTTCGGCGAATCGCCAACGGCCGTTCTCGCGTCGAAGTCGGTCGTGATGTTTGCCGATCATGGTGACCTGCGGTGTTCCGTTTCGATCGCGGTGGATGACCGTCCACATCACCGTGGCCCGGGCCTCGTCACCATCGAGCTGAACTTGAGGACTGGTGACCAGATGGAAGGAGCGACCCACCAAACCCGCGAGGACGGCCTGCATGAGGAGGCGGATGTCAGCCGGTCCTTGGGCGCAACCGATGGGGCCGAGGTCCACCCGTCCGTCATCGGTGAAGAGTGATGCGTAGCGGTCGATGTCTCCGTCGTCGAGGGAGCGACCGTAATCGATGAACAACTGCTGGATCTCGGTGAGGTCCTCCAGGCGACCGAGCCGACGTTCGAAGTCGGAGTTCACGACGGACATCTCTCGAGTTCGTAGAGCAGGATGCTGCCGTGCCGGACCCACAGACCGGCGCCCGCGCGAAAGAAGTGCGGTTCGAGAAGACTGCGATAGAAACTGCCCGGTCGCCGATGGACGTCCATGTCGGTGGCCGAGGAGTCGACGATGGTGGCGAAGTCTTCAGCGGTGGGGAGTTCGAGATACAGCACGTGTCGGGTCGCTGCCGCGATGTTCCCGACTGCGGCAGCCACCTGGTCGTCGGGGACGTATTGCAGAACGCCGTGGCAGATGGACAAGTCCCACTGGCGTCCCGGTCGCCAGCTGGCGATGTCCCGTTGTTCGTGCCCATAGGTGCGACAGGCATATTCGCTCAGGTCGATCGATGTCACCTTGACCCGTGGATGGTTCTCGACGTACCAATCCCGCCACAATCCTGGACCGGCACCGATGTCCAGAACCGATTTCGGAGCGACTCCCCACCAGGAACACATGTTGTGCACCCCGGCAGCGAGATAGGAGATGGTGCGACGATTGTGCACGCCGTGGCGTCCGTAGAAGCGCCGGTAGTAATCGGCGCCGAATCGAGCCATGCCCGAACGCTAGACGCCACCGAACCCGTGATTTGATTCGGGAACGCGAGGTCCGTCGCCGCCACGCCACGATCCCGTCCGACGTGAGGTGACGGATCAGCGGTCGTCGCGGTAGCGCCTGACGGTGGCCTTCTTGCCCCGGATGCTGACGTTCTTCATGGAACGCAGAATGCTTTCCACCTCGTCGCCGGGCACTTCCACGATGGAGAACTGATCGGAGACCTTGATGTCGCCGATGTCGCGACCCGAGATACCGCTCTCGTTGGCGATGGCCCCGACCAGGTCCTGGGGCCGGATTCCGGCCTTGCGGCCGAGACCCACGTACAGCTTGGACATCGCTGGTCCCCTCCGGTCGCCCCGGCCGAAGCGGCTGCCTCGTTCCGGCCGTCCTTCTGCACGGCCGCCAAGTTGGGGTCGTCCTTCGGACCGCCTGCCACGTTCCGGCCGTCCTTCGGCACGGCCGTCATGTCGGGGCCGTCTCTCGGAAAAATTGGCCCGTGCAGTGCGATCGGGGCGGGGCTGGGACAGGTCGGGAATGTCGACTTCCTCCACCGATGACTGTTCGGCATCGTGAGCCAATTTGATGGCAGCGCGAAGAATGCTCTCGATCGGAAAGTCGCGGGACAACTCCTCGACGACCGAGTCGAAGCGATCGAGATCACTGGAGGCGATTGTTTCGCGCAGTGTCTCGGTGGTCATCTCCATCTGGCGGGCCCGTAGTGCTTCGACCGAGGGGACCTTGGCGAAGGGAATCGTCTGTTTGGTGATCCGCTCGATGTTCTGCAGCATGCGTTGCTCACGGGGTTCGGCGAGGGTGATGGCGACTCCCTCGCGTCCCGCTCGCCCGACGCGACCGATGCGATGCACGTAGGACTCCGGTGCCGAGGGCACATCGAAGTTCACGACATGGGTGAGATGATCGATGTCCAATCCGCGTGCCGCGACATCGGTGGCGATCAACAGTTCGGCGGTTCCAGAACGGACCCGACTCATGACGCGATCGCGCTGCTCCTGGTCCATGCCACCGTGCAGTGCCTCGGCGCGGTAGCCGCGACCATTCAAGGTTTCGGTGAGTTGATCGACCTCGCCACGAGTGCGGCAGAAGACGATGGCCGCTTCGGGCGCTTCGATGTCGAGGATGCGACCCAGAGCGGCGGCCTTCATGTGGCGCGGTACCAGGTAGGCGGATTGTTTGACGAGAGCCGAGGTTCCCGATTCAGTGGACGACTTCTGGATCGTGACGCGAACAGGATCCCGTTGATGCCGACGGGCGATGGCGTCGATCCGCGGGGGCATGGTGGCCGAGAACAGCACCGTCTGGCGTGTCGCCGGCGTGGCTTCCAGAATCGCTTCCAGGTCCTCGGCGAAGCCCATGTCCAGCATTTCGTCGGCTTCGTCGAGCACCACCATCTTGATGGACTCGAGGCGCAGAGTGCCCTTGCGAATGTGGTCGAGGGCGCGACCCGGGGTGGCCACCACGACGTGCGTGCCGCGTCCCAGTGCATCGATCTGTCGGCCGATGGGCTGACCGCCGTAAATGGGCACGCATCGAGCTCGCAGGTCGTGGCCGTACTTGTAGATGGCTTCGGACACCTGCATGGCCAATTCGCGCGTGGGAACCAGGACCAATGCGGTGGTGAGGATTCGGGAGGCCGAACTTGCAGGGTCGATCATCTGCAGGATGGGCAAGGCGAAGGCTGCCGTCTTACCGGTGCCGGTCGCCGCCTGACCGAGCAGATCACGACCCTGGATCAGATGAGGGATGGCCTCTCGCTGGATGGGGGTGGGTTCCTCGTATCCGAGGTTCGTCAGAGCATTTCTGATTTCGGGTCGCAGACCCAGGTCGGCAAAGCCGGAATCTGCGCTGTTTGCATTGTCCATGAGCGCGTCTCCTGCTCTATCGACCCTGGATTCTACGGCGTGGGACGCTCGAACGTGGCCGACCAACCGATATCGACCCGAACCGTGACGATGTACCCCTACTGTGAAGACGTGATCGCCAGCATCCCCTACAGGGAGTTCGTCGATCGGGTTCGCTTCGATCGTGCGTCGTTGTCGGCGGCGCGGGGATCGGCGGCGATCGTGGTGGAATCCCGTGGTGACGAGGAGCCCCTCGGCCCGGACGAACTGGTGGATCTGCCGGTGGTCGTGATCGGTTGGGGAGCCGTCGACGACGCCTTCGATTGCACGGTGGACAACGTCTCGGATCTGGACGATGTCCTCGGAGCGATCGAACGTCGACCTCTGGCGTCGGTGGCCACGGCGTTGCTCCTGCGATCGGTCGATCGCCGCTCGATCCCCGAGAGTTTGGTGGCCGAGTCCACGACATACTCCATGCTTCAAGCGGGACCCGAGTTTCGCGAGTGGTGCCTTCGGGATCGGCCGAAACACTCTCGAACCATCGACGCGCCCGGAGACATCGTCCTCGTCGATCGGTCGGATGCCGCGTTGTGGTGGGCATCCCAGGATCGGTTGCCAACCGCAGTGGCATCCGACGGACGTCGCGGTGATCACCTGGTCATCACGTTGAACCGTCCACGACGGCGCAACGCCTATTCGGCGGCCATGCGATCCGCTCTCGCCGATGCCTTGGAGGTGGCCTGCCTCGATACTGCGGTCACCACGGTGACTTTGCGGGGAGCGGGTGGCAACTTCTCGAGTGGGGGAGACCTGAGCGAGTTCGGAGCCTTTTCCGACCCGGTGACCGCGCACGTGTCGCGACTCTCGTCACCGAAATGCTCTGGTCGCTGCGGAATCGACTGGGCGAACATCTGGTCTGCCACGTCCACGGAGACAACTACGGCGCCGGGGTGGAACTGGCCGCTTTCGCCGGCCGGGTCGTGGCCCATCCTGCGACGACGTTCACCTTGCCCGAGATACGGATGGGATTGACTCCGGGTTCGGGCGGTACTGCCAGCTTGCCGACGCGTATCGGAAGGCAGCGAACATTGTTCTTGGCGGTGACGGGACGAACGATCGATGCCGAGACGGCGTCTGCGTGGGGTCTGGTCGATGACGTGGCGGAATGACCTTCATCTGAACGAGGCCGTGGTCGGGTCACTGACCGCCGTGGCCGAGCAATATCTGCACCTCGCCGGAGATCGATCGAATGACGACTTCCTGATGGGGCGCGATGCCGACGACCTGGTGGAGCACATCCTCACCCCGCGAGTGGTGGAGCGGGATTGGCGACCCCGTGGTCGGCTCAGTGCCAACGGACGCTGTCATTTGATGCCGACGGCCGATGGCCAATGGGTGGCGCTCAATCTGGCTCGGCCGGGCGATGTCGACGTTTTTCGGGCGGTGCTTCTCGGAACGTCGACAGCGACGGACCGTTCCGATCTCGAGTGCTTCGAAGGCGCCGTGGCGTCATGGTCGGCCGAGGACTTGGTCGATGCGACCCATGATCTCGGTGTGCCACTCAGTCGCGTCGGAGAGGTCGAGTGGGGTGGATCGCTCGCGGAACTTCCGATTCGCCACCAATGGGGACACGACGATCAGTTGTCGGATCGCGGTGGCTCTCGCTCCCCGGGGCCACCGGTGAAGGTCCTCGATCTGTCGACTCTTTGGGCGGGTCCCCTGTGTTCGCGGCTGTTGCTCGCCGCGGGTTGTCTGGTGACGACCGTGGAATCCATTCATCGACCGGATCCGACGAGGTGGAGCCATCCCCTGTTCTTCGCCGACCTGCATCGGGGCAAGGAGCACGTGCGCTTGGATTTCGCTCGGGAGCGCCGCCGACTCGAAGCCCTGATCGAGCAATCCGACGTCGTCATCGTGAATTCCCGACCTGCTGCCCTGCGACGTCTCGGTCTCGAATCCGGTCACTTCGTGGACGGAGTTCGGCTTTGGGTCTCGATCACTGGATATGGAGGTGACAACCCGGAGGACGTGGACCGGGGGGCGTCGTTGCGCGTGGGTTTCGGAGATGACTGCGCGGTTGCCGGGGGTCTGGTGAATTGGTCCGCGGACGGACCCGGATTTCTCGGGGATGCCGTCGCCGATCCCGCGACCGGGCTGGTGGCTGCCACGGCGATCCTGTCGGAACTCGGATCCGGGGTGGTCCACCGCAGCGGTCACATGCGGGTAGCCCTGGCCGAATGCGCGAATTGGGTACTTCGCGGGGGTGGGGTTCACTGCCATCGGCGAGACTGAACCCATGCGCTCCGTTCTCAGCATCCGGCTCGAGGGTCGTGAGTGGACCCTTTCGGATCGGGATCGGGCCCGTCGCACGGTGGAGGACTGGGTGGAGGCCGAGTATCCCTTCGCCGAGCGCGGTCCAGGAGTCACGGTGCGTCTCGACGATCGGGATCCGGACCAGTGGTGGCGGTACACCATCGGTGCCACCGTCGGGCAAGGAGATGTGCTGTCCACGGTGATCACGTTGGCGGTGCGCGCCGGCGTCACGGTCTTCGAGTTGCGGATGTCGGTCGTTCCCGGGGGCGCGCGTGTCTCACCTCGACTGCGTCCGGTGTCATCGGTGGCAGCCCGGGCATTGGTGCGCTCCATGGTGGCCCGGTGCCAGTTCTTCGATGCCGGCCGACGGGTCCTCGACCACGTCATCGAGATCACCGATGACATCGGCGCTCAGGACGTGGCAGCGTTCTGCGAGGCTCCCAGTCGAACGTTGCCGGTCATCGTGGAAACGGTTCCCTCGAAGGGCGCCGCAGTGTTTCGCGCCGATCGACTGCCCCTGATGCTGACCGGACTCGCCCATGTCTACGTGCTCGACGGAGATGCGGTGCGCGGAGCCTTCAATCGGTTCCACGGCGCCAACCTGTTGGAGAGCAAGGGTCTGACGGTCATCTGGCCGGATCTCAGCCACCGCACCTGGAGTGGTGGCAGTCTGACCGACACTGGTGGCGACGAGGTCCGGCGGCAGTGCATCCCATTGGTGACCGATGTGGCCGCCGACTCGCTCGGGCCGTTGCGGCCGCCGCTGTTCCGGCGCATGCGTACCGAGGAGTTCGCCACTGGTGGTACCGGAGCGTCGCACGAGTCGACCGGATCCGATACGGGAGCAGATCCCGACACCGTGCCTTGGTCGGACTATCGCTCCGCTCTGGATGGGTGGCAGGAGACCATCGAACGGGTCGACGAATTGGAAGAAGCCATGGCCGAAGCCGACCGCTTGATCGCCGAAAAACAAGCGCTCCTCGACCAGGGGGACCGGATCGTGGACCAATTGATTCTGCAGAACACCGAACTGAGTTTGTTGATGGGTCGGCAACCAGCGGGACTGGTGGCGACGAATGCCCTCGATGCCGTGAAACAAGCACGGGAACTCTGCGAGAACCTGACCTTCCATCCCCGCGCCGTGGAGACCGCCACCCACCTGGATGGAATCGACGCCACGCGCTTGCTGCAGGACCTGGTGCGACTGAACGTGGTCGCCGGTGACTGGCAGACCGGTCGGATCAACCGGGCCTCGCTGAAGATCTCGTGTCGCGGTATCGGACTGGATTTCGCCGCCGGTATTTCCGATACTGCCGAGCAGAAGTTCGGTTCGGAGTACGCCTTCACGTGGAGAGGTCGAACGGAATACGCAGTGGCGCACATTCGCAATGGTCGGGGACCTCGCCTTTATCGTGTCCATGTGTTCTTCGACGAGGAGACCCATCAGGTGGTGGTGGCCTATATCGGTCGCCATCTGCGCGGAAAGCGGGATTGATCGGTTCCGCTGCTCGCCGAACCTGCCACGACCGCAATTCGCTGCCGACCCAACTCGGTATCGGCTCCGGCTCGGCTCCGGCAGAATGGGACCATGGGGCCGGGGGAGCGGAGAAGTCGTCGAGTCGACCCGTTGGAGCGGGTGCTCAATTTGTTCACCTTGCTGCACCGGGCCCGAGCACCCATGACCAGGGAGCAGATCGTGGCCGAGATGGCCCGTGGCATGACCCCGTATCCCACGACCGAGGACGCCCAACGCCAACTCTTCGCTTCGGACAAGCGCACGATCGTGCGGGATCTCGGCATCCGGGTCCGCCAGGATCAGGCCCACGGAGACGATGCCGGTCAGACGCGGTACTGGATCGCCGAAGAAGACATGGCAGTTCCCGAACTGGATCTCACCGAGGACGAGATGGGAGCACTCAGTTTGGCTCTGGCGGCGATCCATAATTCGGTGCCGGAAGCTTCCGAGGCACTCATGAAACTCGAGGGCATGCTGCCCCGTCGCATCGGCTTCGACTTCCAGGTGCAGGTACCGCTCTTGGTGGTTCGCCTGACCGAAATGGTCCAGCGCGGTGAACTTCTCCGTCTCGAATTCGACGGCCAAAGGATCACGGTGCAGCCCAACCGCCTGCTCTTCGACAAGGGAACCTGGTATCTCATCACCTACTTGCGGCATGAACAACGGTGGGCAGCCCTGCCCTGCGCGCGGATCGCCCTGGATTTCGAGATCGTCGAAGATCCCGAAGCCGATGATGGAGCAGGTGATTCCTCGGCTCTCGATCCGCCCCAGACCATCGAGGACATCCGCCGTCTCGTCCACAATGCTCGTGGCGAAGACCTGGAAGCCACGGTCATCGTCGACGACCACAATGCGGCGTTGCCGTGGTTGGATCATCGGGTCCTCGATACCGAACCGATTGGTGAAGGCCGATTGCGACTGACCGTTCGTGTCGACGACCCGGCGCGATTCCGAGGATGGCTGATCGGTTTCGGTCCCCATGCCGCAATCGAAAGTCCTGCTTGGCTGAGACGTGATGTGCTGGAGTGGCTCGGAGATCTGAAGGACGTCACCACATCCATTCCGCCTGCTCCCGCAAGACCGACCGAACCCCCGACGCGACCCGGTCCACGGCCATTGGGGGAACGACTTCAGCGTCTCTTGTCGATCATTCCTTGGCTGCGTCTCCACGGTTCCATTCCCGTTGCGGACCTAGCGGGCATCCTCGGCATCGGGCCCCAGCAACTCATGAAGGATCTCGAGTTCGCCTCGATGTGCGGAGTTCCGCCGTACACCCACGACGCTCTCTTCGACTTCTCGGTGTCCGATGGGATGGTGCTGGTGCATTCTCCTATGTCTCTCTTCGACGGTGATTCCAAGAATCGGAAGTCCCGTCACTTGATGACGCGTTCGGTCAAGCTCACCCCGCGGCAAGCAACTGCGGTCGCGCTCGCTCTCGCCAGCCTCGATGCTGCCGCCGGCGAACGGCGGATCGACGACCCAGCCGTCTCGGGACTACGCGCCAAACTCCAAACGGCGCTCGGCGACCTGCCCATTGAAGTCAGGCTGGAAGATGCTCCTTTCCTCGCCGAGATGCGCACGGTGGTGGAACAGGCGCGTCAGATCGAAGTCACCTATGTCAATGCTGAAGGTGAAGTGAGCCGCCGCGTGCTCGACCCCTTGCAGATCTTCTTCGAACGCGGGGAGGCCTATCTCATTGCTGACGACCATGTGTCCGGTGATTCCGAGCGGACGTTCCGCATCGACCAGATCGTGGATTTCGAAGAGACAGGAGAATCCGTGGAACCGCGAGCCGTGGCCTTTCGCGGTTGGAACTTCCGCGGTGACATCACCGAGGCCTTGCTGTTCATCGCCCCGGGAAACGACTGGGTTCTCGATCGCGTATCCACCGATGCGCACGTGATCAACGCCGACGGTTCGATGTTCGTGTGGGTCACCGTGGCCAGTCGACAATGGTTGGCCCGCCTCCTGGCCCGGTGCGGACGGCCGTCGCGGGTCGTGGAACCGGTAGTGCTGAACGAAGTGGTGCGTTCGTGGATCGAGTCGATCGAACAGCAGTATGCTCCGCACGCACTCGATCCCTGACGACGGGGCCGTCGTTCGGCGGTTCGCATCCATGAGGCGGACCGCCGAGCCATAGTCGCTATGAATCTGACTACGAATCCATGGGTGCTATTCGTATATTTTCGTTTTTTTTTCTGGGGACTTCCGAACCTCCGACATGGGGCTTTCCTGATTAGCGGACACTGATAGTGGAATCATCGCCCACGATCACGAACTCACTTACCCCCTGCGATCACACTGTCTCGGTCGGGCTATTGCCGGATCGAACAAGTGCATACGAATGGCGGAGACTCAGAATGTCGATCAACATGGGTCATCTCGGAGGGGCAGAGGATCCGCTCCAGAATGGGATGTCGACCGGGCTACCGGAACAACGGGTCCCTGAACGCGGTGTGACCCCAGAGGATCCACCCGATCCCAGTGGTTGGCAGCGTCGTTCGTTCTGGGTCATGGCTCTGCAATCGGCGCGTCAGCACCCGAGTTGGGTGCGGGTGCATCGTCTCTACACCGCCAAGACGGCCTCACAGATCGCCAGTGATCTCCGTTCGGCCCATCGACGTCAGCAGAACAATGTGCGAGTCCGCGGCGTCCTTCCCGGAGAACGTTGGGACGCGCGCTGGGGGGCCAGTCCGGACGGTCCTCCAGACCAGTTCTGCATCTGGGTGCGACTGATCGGGAACGTGGACGGCGAGAAGCCATCGACGTAGGTCACCAGCGTTCGACGGTCCACGAGACGGGTCGACCGTCGTCATAGGGCATGACTCCATGAAAGAGCCGCGGATCATTGTCGAAGACCAAGGGAACGAAATATCGGTCTCCCTCCCACATCGGTAGGTCAGCTGCTGTTCGCAGACTCTCGTCGGAACTGCAGGCCTGCAACAGGCGCTCGAGTGGTATCCAGTGCAGGTCGCCTTCAGGATTTGCAGACGGTGGTTCTCCGTGCCACGCCGTGACGAGGAAGATCAATCCGAACCAGTCTTCACCGTGCGGTCCGAAACCAGGCCATGAGACCGTGCCGCGCAGGGACATCGCCGTGATGTCGAGAGCGGCCTCTTCGGACAACTCGCGCCGCACGCTCGCTGCCGCGTCTTCATGAGCTTCGATCTTGCCGCCGAGCCCATTCCATTTGCCGAGGTGCTGATCCGTGGCCCGCGCATTGCGGTGGACGAGCAGCACGCGTTGCGACGACGCGTCGAGAACGTAGGCGAGTGTGCCCATGATCGGGGTGTAGGTCATGATTGCCGGAACATCTCGAACGACTGGGTGAAGGACTGGTCGAGCAGATTCATCGGAAGCAGAATAGGACGGTGGACTCGAACATGGAGCGCCCGACCATGGAGCAACAAGCCGTGGCCTATCAGCGGGATGGTGCCGTCGTACTGCGGGGCGTGGTGTCGTCTGCCGAGATCGAATCGTTGCGGCGGGGCATCGACCGAGTCGTCGAGCGGCCGAGTTCGCGCGCCCAGGTTGCCAGTTCTTCCGACGACCCTGGCTTCTTCATCGAAGACTTCTGTCGTTGGCGGGATATCGGTGAGTTCTCCGAGTTCGTGCTCGGTTCTCGGCTGGCAGGCATCGCTGCGGATCTGATGCAGTCCGAGGTGGTCACTCACTACCACGATCATGTATTGGTCAAGGAGCCGGGAACGCGTCAACGGACACCCTGGCATCAGGATCAGCCGTACTACGACGTGGATGGCCGTCAGAACGTGAGTTTCTGGATTCCTGTCGACCCAGTGCCACGCAGCGCGTGTTTGGAACTCGTGGCCGGCAGCCATCGGGGATCGTGGTACATGCCGCGGACCTTCCTCGATCACCAGGCCAAGTGGTTCCCGGAGGGCAGCCTGGAGGAACTCCCCGATGTCGAGGCGCTGCGGCATGAGACCGATCCCGAGGGACGGCCGCGCCTCGTGAGTTGGGACTTGGCGCCCGGAGATGCGATCGCTTTCCACATGCTGACCATCCACGGTGCTCCCGGCGCACTCGGTCCGGGGCGACGTCGGGTGTTCAGCTGGCGGGTGCTCGGGGACGACATGGTGTACGTGCGCCGACCGTGGGTCACCTCACCGGATCTGGACGCAGTCCTCGGCGACGACGCCTCACGAATTCCGGGTGAACCGCTGTCGGGCGACTGGTTCCCGGTTCTGTGGCCGCGTCGCTGAGTGTTCGAATCAGCGGTCGCCGAGGTCGATGTAGAGAGTGGAGCGGTCCTCGATCACTGGAAACTCGCCGTTGGTCGGCGGGGCCAAGTCTTCGACCGAAATGGTGCGTCCGTCGCAGTCCACGAAGGTGTTGGTGCCGGTGATCTGTTCGACGGCGCAGGATTCGGAGCGGTCGGCGGGATAGGCGTAGTAGACCACCCAGCCCCGTTCCGGGTTGGTACCCGTGTGATCGAGGACCAGGGTGCGTTCCCCGGTCGTCGTGCCGAGACCGGGGAAGATGACCGGTCCAGTGCTCTGGATCGACTCGGACCACCGTTCGATGTTGCCCACCTGGAGCCGATCGGGGGTGAGGGTGGTGGATTGGGACTGTTCCCCGGACATCAATGCGGCAATTCCCCACATGACCAGAGCCAGCAGGGCGAAGAAGACCAGTCCGGCGGCCACGGGAGCGACCGCCCGGGCCACGGGAGAGCGGAACTGAGGTTGGCGCACGACCGACAGTCTGCCTGGGAACCCGCACGAGTCGTACCGATACCGCGGACTATGTCGTCCCGCCCGCCAGGACGTAGGGTTTGGACCTTGTGAAGCGGCCGTATCGCGTAGTCGTTGCCAAACCGGGCCTGGATGGTCACGATCGGGGTGCCAAGACCATCACTCGCGCCTTGCGCGACCACGGGTTCGAAGTCATCTATACCGGTCTGCATCAGACCCCGGAACAGATCGCCGAAACCGCTCTCCAGGAAGACGTCGACGCCGTCGGACTGTCCCTTTTGTCGGGAGCGCATCTCACGCTCTTCCCCCGGGTGATGGAGGAACTGCGACAGCGCGACATGGATGATGTCTTGATCTTCGGTGGCGGAGTCATTCCCGACGCCGATGCCCGAACGTTGCGCGATCAGGGAGTGGCCGAAATCTTCGGGCCTGGTTCGTCGTTGAAGGGAATCGCCCAATGGCTGGAACAGGCCCTCGATGCCCGGGAGTCGTCATCGGTGGCCTGAGCACGGCCGGCTGGTGTTCCACCAGTGCCGCCCGGCCGCCCGGCAACGCACGAACCTGACACGGATCGAGAACGAGAGTCAAAAGAGGAAGGATCCAGCGTGGATTTGTTCGAATATCAGGGCAAGCAGTACTTCGCCCGCTACGACATCCCGGTCAGTGCCGGAGGCGTGGCCGACACCGTGGACGAAGCCGTACGCGTCGCCGCGGCTGCCGGCTATCCAGTGGTGGTGAAAGCCCAGGTACAGGTCGGTGGACGGGGCAAGGCCGGCGGAATCAAGTTGGCCAACAATGCCGACGAGACTCGCTTGCACGCCGGGAACATCCTCGGTATGGACATCAAAGGCCACCTGGTCAAGCGCATCTGGGTGGAGCACGCCAGCGACATCGACGAGGAGTACTACGCCTCATTCAGTTTGGATCGCGCCGCAAAGAAGCACCTCTTGATGTTGTCGGCCCAGGGTGGTGTGGACATCGAGGAAGTTGCCGTGCGCGATCCGGGTGCCATCGTGAAACTGCACATCGATCCGGTGGACGGCCTTGCGGAATCCGTGGCCCGTTCTGCGGCAGCCGATGCCAAGATCCCGGCCAAGGCTCTCGATGGCGTGGCCTCGATCCTGGTGAAGCTGTACCGCTGTTACACCGAAGGCGATTGCGATCTTGCCGAGATCAATCCTCTCATCCTGAAGCCAACGGGTGAGGTCCATGCGTTGGACGCCAAAGTGTCCCTCGACAACAACGCCGCCTTCCGTCATCCGGAGTGGGACGAGTACCGCGCCACCGAAGAACTGGACGCCCGTGAGCAATTGGCCCGCACGCACGATCTGCAGTACATCGGTCTCGACGGGACGGTCGGCATCATCGCCAATGGTGCCGGACTGGCCATGAGCACGCTGGATGTGGTCAACCAAGTGGGGGGAAGTGCGGCGAACTTCTTGGACATCGGAGGAGGGGCCAACGCCGATGTGATGGCGGCTGCCCTCGAAGTCATCAACTTCGACCAGAAGGTGAACTCCATCTTCATCAACATCTTCGGTGGCATCACCCGGGGCGAGGAAGTGGCCAAAGGCATCGTTGAAGCGCTGTCCCGTGTGGATCTGCGCGCCCCGATCGTCATCCGTCTCGATGGCACGAATGCCGAAGAGGGTCGCAAGATCCTGGCCGAGGCCGGCATTCCCGAATCGAAGTTGATCTCCAAGCCCACCATGCTCGAAGCCGCCCGGGCCGCCGTCGCCCTGGCGAAGGGGAAGTGACAGAACCATGGCAATTTTCGTCGATCAGAACACCAAGGTCATCGTGCAGGGTCTCACCGGGGGCCAAGGCAAGTACCACGGACTGCGCAACAAGTCCTACGGCACTCAAGTCGTCGCCGGTGTGACTCCGGGTAAGGGCGGCACCGATGTGGAGGGCATTCCGGTGTTCGACTCGGTGGCCGAGGCGGTGAAGGCCACCGGAGCGACGGCGTCGTTCGTGGCCGTTCCTCCCAAGGCTGCGTCGGCTGCCATTCTGGAAGCGGCTCGGGCCGGAGTGGCCTTCATCGTCTGTATCACCGAGGGAATTCCCGCTCAGGACGAGGCCCGGGTCTTCAATACGCTGATACGCGATTTCCCGAAGACCCGACTTCTCGGACCCAACTGCCCGGGCATCATCAGTCCAGGCAAGTGCAACATCGGCATCACCGCCGGGGAAATCGCCGAAGTCCCGAGTGCCACCAAGAAGAACGTGGGCATCGTGAGCCGTTCGGGCACGTTGACGTATCAAGCGCTGTACGAACTCAAGCAGCGCGGGATCGGTGTGAGCACGTGCGTCGGAATCGGTGGGGACCCCGTTCCTGGAACCAACTTCATCGACTGTCTGCGCGAGTTCCAGGCTGATCCCGAGACGCACGCCATCATCATGATCGGTGAGATCGGCGGTTCGGCCGAGGAAGAGGCGGCCGAGTTCATCAAGGCCAATGTCACCAAGCCGATGAGTGCCTACATCGCTGGCGTGACCGCTCCCGCCGGCAAGAAGATGGGTCATGCCGGAGCGATCGTGTCCGGAGGCAAAGGCACGGCTCAGGGAAAGATGGACGCCTTGCGCGCCGCTGGGGTGCGCGTCGGTCAGAATCCCACTGAAGCTGGTGACTTGATGGCGGAGATCATCAAGGAACTGGGCTGACGACACCGGTTCGATGACAGCGGTTTGACGACACGGCCTGGACGCGACACGGCCGCCCCGATCACGGGGCGGCCGTTCATCCGCAGCGAACGAATCAGCCTTTGCCGAAACCGTCCTTCAACTTGTTCACGTTGGTGAGGTCCTTCAGATTGCCGCCACCACTGGTGAAGGCCATGAGCGAACCAACGAAAGCCACGATGGTGGAGATGAAGGCCAGCCACAGTCCGATCGCCGGCTTGAGGTCCACTCCTGAATCATCGGGTCCGAGAAGTACCAATAACAACATCAGTATCGTGGCGACCCCTGTGGCCAGGACCGAGACCATCGGCCACTGGACTTTGCCGACTTGCTTGCCCTGGACGCCGAGCAATGTGACAACACCGATGCCGACCACGAGGATCCAGGAGATCATGCCTCGGAGGGGATAGTCGAACACGTTGTTCCCGGTGGAGGACACGCCCATGAATTCGATCTTCGCCCAGTCGAAGAATCCGAAGATGAGCATTCCGGCAGCTCCACCGATCTTGAGCCAATCCGTTGTCTTGAGTTTCGAGAAATCCATAACCCGTACTCCTACTCTGCGGCGGACCCCCCGCCACACTCGGCACCGTAGTCCACACCGAACACGCAGTCGGACACCGCTCACAAATGGTCCCTCGGTAGTGTCGCATCGTGCCCCTCGCCCTGCTCAGCGTGTACGACAAGACGGGAATCGCCGACTTCGCCCGGGGTCTCGTGGAGGCAGGATGGGATGTGCTGTCCAGTGGTGGAACGGCCGGGATCCTTCGAGATGCCGGTGTTCCCGTCACCGACGTCGCCGAGGTGACTGGTTACCCCGCCATCTTGGGGCACCGAGTCGTCACCCTGCACCCCGCAGTGCATGGTGGCATCCTGGCGGATCTCGACAACGCTGAGCATCGGTCGGATCTCGAAGCTCACGGCATCCGGCCCATCGATCTGGTGGTGGTGAACCTCTATCCGTTCACGGCGGATCCGAGTATCGATCTGATCGATATCGGAGGTCCGGCGCTCATCAGAGCCGCGGCCAAGAATCATTCCCATGTCTCCGTCGTCACCGCCGTTGCCGACTACGCGCCGGTTCTCGCAGCCATCACCGTGAATGGTTCGGTTGGTCCCGATCTTCGGCGAGATCTGGCGCGGCGCGCTTTCGCCCTCACCGCCGACTACGACGCCCGGATCGCCCGATGGTTCACGGTTGGAGACGATGGTCCGAGTTCCATCGGACCTGGTGAAGACGGGAGTGACCCGACTGGTGACCTGCCCGACCATCTCATCCTGGAAGCGGATGCGGTACGCACATTGCGGTACGGAGAGAATCCGCATCAGCGCGGAGCTCTCTATCGAATTCGGAGTACCGGAAGTTGGTGGGACAGCGTCCAACAACATGGCGGCAAGGATCTGAGTTACCTGAACGTCCACGACACCGAAGCCTCCTGGCGACTGGTGCATCAGTTCTCCGATCCGGCCTGTGTCATCGTCAAACATGCCAATCCCTGCGGAGTGGCCGCCTCTGTCACCGGCAATGTCGCCGAGGTCCACCGTTTGGCTCTGGCCTGTGATCCGGTGAGTGCCTTCGGCGGCATCGTGGCCGTGAACCGCCCGGTCGATGCCGATGCGGCGCGCCAAATGCACGAAGTCTTCACCGAAGTGATCGTGGCTCCATCTTTCACCGAAGAGGCGCTCTCGATCCTGACTTCCAAGTCGAACCTGCGTCTGTTGTCGGGCCCTCCGCCGATCGGGAACGCCCTCGAGGTTCGATCGGTTGACGGGGGTTTGCTCGTTCAGACTCCGGACCGGGTGTCCCTCGACCGAAGTGGCTGGACGGTGGTGACCAAGCACGCGCCGACTGCTGATCAATGGTCGGATCTCGAATTCGCCTGGGTGGTGAGTGCGTTCGTGAGTTCGAACGCCATCGTCGTCGCCCGTGACCGGCAAGCAATCGGCATCGGAGCGGGACAACAGAATCGGCTCGACTCGGCGCGTCTTGCCGTCGAACGTGCTGC